>JAYSKW010001107.1:0-3998 GCA_043726085.1 Limnoglobus sp. | reverse complement strand
GAACTTCACGCCGATCGTGCGCGATCATTACCGCATCGGCGTGCCGTGCCCCGGCTATTGGAAAGAGATTTTGAACACCGATGCGGGCATCTACGGCGGCTCGAACACCGGCAACAGCGGCGGCGTTCACGCCGAAATGCTACCGATGCACGGCCAACCCTACTCGGTGTTCCTGCGACTCCCGCCGATGGCCGCCGTGTTCATCAAAGGCCAGTTTTAACTCACAACGATCAACTGGTTACTGACGACTATTCTCGGTGGCAAATGAATAGTGTTTAGTCGTTAGTTGATCGTTGTCAGTGGCATCAGACGGCGTGCGTGTTTTCCCGACCGCGTTGCGATGGACGTGCTGCGATGCTAAGATAGCGATTGCGGTATGTGAACTCCGAGTTCTTGCGGTAGGGCGGGACTGATGCACGATCCGATGAAGTGGGCGTTGCCGCTCTACCGAGCGTTCGGAATCCACGTCAAAATCCACCTGTTCTTCTTCCTGATTACGCTACCGATTTTTTTGCGGTTGGTGTACGTCACCGAGGGGCGCGTTCACTGGTTCGACCTGTTCATGATGACGGTCGGCCTCGTCTTCGGACTAATTTTGCTCCACGAATACGGCCACTGTTTCGCGGCACGCTGGGTCGACGGCCAAGCCGAAGAAATCTTGATTTGGCCACTCGGTGGATTGGCCTACGTCGATGTCCCCCACACGCCGCGGGCGAATTTCATCACGACTCTCGCCGGCCCCGGAGTGAACTTCGCCATCTGTATCGCGTGTTGTCTCGCGATGCTCTCGGCCGGATTCTCGCCGCTCGCATCGCTCAATCCGTTCGGAAATCCATTCATTGCGAACACGTACAACCACCAAGACGGTCGCACGTACACCAGCACGTACGTGGACAAATACTACGTCGCCGGTTCCGCCGAACCGGTGAAGTCGTTGATGAAGAAAACGACGGGCGAACTCGTCTCGGCCGACGCCCCGTTTGAAGTGGTCGAACGCGCCGCCCTGCCGACGTGGGCGATCTGGGTTTGGCGCATCAACTGGCTCAGTTGGTGGTTGTTCCTGTTCAACATGCTCATCCCCGCGTACCCGATGGACTGCGGGCGGCTGATCCATGCGATCATCTGGGCACGGCGCGATTACCGCACGGCCACTATCACTTGTTGCTACATCGGTTACGCCAGTGCAGCGGTCATACTCGTCATTTCGTTTGCCACGAACGAATCGATTCTCGTCGGCCTCGCGCTGTTCATCGGCTTCCATTGTTACCGCACATTGACGGCAGAGATGGACACCGAAAACCGCGTGTTTGGTTACGACTTCTCGCAAGGTTACACGAGCCTAGAAAAGGACGACCCGCCAACACCCGAAGCGCGAAAGCCAGGAATCATTCAACGTTGGCGCGACGCGCGCAAGGCCGAGAAGACGCAGCGCGATGCCGAGGAACGCCAGCGCGACGACCAGCGGATGGACGAACTCCTCGAGAAGATCGCGAGGCAAGGCAAAGCCTCATTGACCGACGAAGATCGCCGATTCATGGAACGAGTGAGCGCCCGTTACCGCAACAAATCGTAACGATGCAAAATTAACCGCGACCGAACGGGAGTGAATGCGTGTCCAAGTTGATCGAACCGCGCACGATGAGCGGTTTCCGCGATTACCCGCCGAACCTGATGATCCCCCGCGAAAAGGTTTTGCAAACCGCGCGCGACGTGTACCGTTCCTATGGCTTCGCCCCGATCGACACGCCGGCCGCCGAGAGCCTCGATGTGCTTCTGGGCAAGGGTGGCGACGAATCCGATAAGCTCGTCTACCGCGTCCGGGGTGCGAAGCAAGAACGCGAAGAGATGGGGCTGCGGTTCGACCTGACGGTGCCATTCGCCCGCTTTGCCGCGAAGCAGATTCCCGAACTCGGCACGCCGTTCAAACGTTACGCGATGGGACCGGTGTGGCGCGGCGAACGACCCGGTCAGGGGCGTTACCGCGAGTTTTGGCAGAGCGATTTCGACACCATCGGCACCACGTCGAATGCCGCTGACATCGAGGTGGCACTCGTCATCCACGACTTGTTTGCCGCACTCGGCTTCGAGCGGTTCTGCATCCGTATTAACAATCGACTGCTATTAAACGGCCTGCTCGAATCGATTGGCGTTGCGGACAAATCGGGGCCATTGTTGCGGACGCTGGACAAGTTGCCGAAGATCGGCCGCGACGCGGTGATTGCGGAAATGGTCCGCGAAGCGAGCGTGACCGAGGAGCAAGCGTCGCGCGTGTTGGCACTCGCCGAGACGAAAGGCACGAACGCCGAGATCCTCGATACCCTCGCGAGTACGTTCGAGACTTCGCCGAACCCGAAGGCGATGGAAGGCATCAGCCGGTTGCGCGAACTGCTGCACGCGGCCCAATCCGTTGGCATTTCCGACGAGCGTATCGCCATCGACCTCAGCATCGCGCGCGGCCTCGATTACTACACCGGCACCATATACGAAACGTTCCTCAGCGATCTCCCGAGCATCGGCAGCGTCTGTTCGGGTGGCCGATACGACAACCTCGCGAGCCTTTACACGAAGCAAATTCTGCCAGGCGTCGGGGCGTCGCTCGGGGTCGATCGATTACTGGCGGCGATGGAAGAATTGAAGCACCCGTGGCTGAGCGGGCAGGCGACACCGGCACCGGTGATCGTGTTCCAACTCGAAGCGGGCCGCCTGCCGGGCTACCTGCAATTCGCGGCGCAACTGAGGAAAGCGGGCATCGGTGTCGAGGTGTATCCGGACGTGAAAAAGATCGGTGCGCAGTTCCAGTATGCGGAGAAGCGCGGCTATCGCGTCGCGATCATCGCCGGCTCGAAAGAGTTCGCCGACGGCACCGCAAACGTCAAAGACCTGCTGAAAACCGAACAAACTACGGTCGCTATCGCTGACTTGATTCCGCGTGTACGGGCGATTCTGGGTTGACCGATATGAAACGTGACAACCACTACGAAGCGGCATTCGAGGCCTATCTCCGCGATCGCGGGATCGGCTTCATTGCCGTCGATGAAGCGCGGCGAACGATGCTCGGCGATACCGACGTCAAGAGCCTCGACTTCATCATCGTCGGCCCGCATGATGCTCGGCTCGTAGTCGATGTCAAGGGGCGACGCTTCCCCGGTGGTGCGATCGCGAAGCCGCGAAAGGTTTGGCAGAACTGGGCCGAACGCGAAGACATCGACGGCCTGATTCGATGGGCCGAAGTCTTGGGCACCGGCTATCGCGGCGTACTGGCGTTCGTCTATCAGATCATGCCGCCGTATGCGTTGCCCGACGACACGCTGGATTTGTTCGTCTTTCGCGATGCGTATTACCTCATGCGCGGCATTGAGGTCCGTGCGTACCAAGAGCGAATGCGACGGCGTAGCGAACGCTGGGATACGGTGCATCTGCCAACGGCCGACTTCCGCAAACTCGTGCGGCCGTTCAGCGAGTTGTTGGGTGCGCGGGTGGCCGTGCCGATTCTCGAATAACGCGAAAGTGCCATGAAGCGACTGAAACTCGGAATTGTGCTGGAATCGTTGGGGTTGCCGCTGCGGCAGGCGATCGCGCACGCATCGGAAATCGGTGCCGAGGGCGTGCAACTCAACGGCGTCGGCGACATCGCGCCGGATCGCTTGGGCGAAACCGGTCGCCGCGAGTTTCGCAACTTGCTACGGTCGTTCAACCTCGAACTCACCGCGCTCGGTTGCCCGCTCCGCCGTGGCCTCGATAGCCCCGAAGATTTGCAACCGCGCATCGAATCGATCCAAGCCGTCATGCAATTGGCGTACGACCTTGGGGCGCGCAAAGTCGTGGTGCCCTGCCCCAAGGTACCGACTGATCCACTCGCCGCGCGGGCCTTGCATATGCGCGATGCGCTCTCCGCACTCGCGCGGTTCGGCGACCGTTCGGGAACGCTCGTCGCGCTCGATGGCGGCCTCGATTCGGGCAGCACGTTGCTCGAATATCTGAACGGTTACGACACCGCG
>JAYSKW010001106.1:0-7500 GCA_043726085.1 Limnoglobus sp. | reverse complement strand
AGAAGTCGTATGGCGGGCCGACGACGCGGTAGCGGACGGCGCAAGGTGGGTCGGAAGAAGCGACGGATGCGCGCGAAGATTCGCCACCGCAAATAGTCGGCGGCGGCGTGCGATTACATCGTTCGCCCCCCATCTACGACCACCACTTGTCCGGTCATTAGCGATGTGCCATTCGCCAGAAACAGGACGACGTCTGCGACGTCGTCCGGGTCTGCGGCACGTTTGAGCGGTGCCAATTCGAGGTACTTTTCAATCTGCGTTTCACGACCGGCTAACCACCGCGTCAGGATTGGTCCTGGCGCGACGGCATTCACGCGCACTTCTGGCCCAAAAGCCCTTGCTAACGATTGCGTCAGCGCGTTCACCGCCGCTTTGCTCGCGCAATACGGGATCGAACTCCCCTGCCCCGTCAGTCCCGCCACGCTCGACACCGTGACGATATTCCCTTTTCGCGCCTTCAACAGCGGCATCGCGGCGCGACAACAGTAGAACGTGCCCTTCACGTTCACCTGCAAAATTTCATCCCAAATTGCATCCGTCAGAGCATCGAGATCGGCGTGCGGAACGAAGTGCGTCGTCGCGGCATTGTTGACGAGTACATCAAGGCCACCGAACGTCGATTCGACGGCCGCGATCATCCCGCGAACCTGCGAATCGTCGCCGATGTTCGCCCGGTGAACCAGCACCGGAACGCCGCACGCACGCACGAGGTCCGCCGTCTCCTCCGCCTCGGCCACGGACTTCGAGTAATTGACCGCCACTGCATATCCGAGTTTCGCAAAGCGCACGGCACACGACCGCCCCACGCCCGTCGCCGACCCCGTAACCAACGCAACCTTCTGCATGATGCAAGTTCCTTTTTTGTTACTTCAACGCCTTCACGATCGCTTCGGTAAACTCCGTCGTGCTGGCGGTGCCGCCGAGGTCGATGGGTCGAATGTGGCCTTCTTTCAGTACCGATTCGACGGCGAGGAAGATTCGGCTGGCGGCTTTGCCTTCGTCGATTTCTTTCAACATCTCGATGGTCGGCAAGATCAACGGCAGCGGGTTGGCGCGGTCGGGTGGCACCGCTTCGTGCGTCGCACCGTAGACGGCTTCAAAGACTTTCACGCCGACGCCGACGTTCATCGCCGCCGTCGCGCTGATGCCGCCGATGAGGCCCGCACCGAGGTCCGAGAGCAAGTCGCCGTAGAGGTTCCCCGCCGCCATCACCTCGAATTGTTGCGGTCGCGTGACGAGTTGCATACAGGTGTTATCGACGATCATTTCCTTCGGTGCGATCTCCGGGTAGCCGTTGGCCACGCGGCGAAAGCAATCGAGATACAGGCCGTCGGCCATCTTCAAAATGTTCGCTTTGTGGATGCAGTGGATCGACTTGCGCTCTTGTTTTCGTGCCAAATCGAAGGCGTATCGGAAGAACCGCATGCACGCCACTTCCGTGACGATCTTGAAGCTCTGCACGACGCCCGGCACGACTTCGTGTTCGCTCGCGGTGTAGAGGTCTTCGGTAATTTCGCGAACGAGCAGGAAGTTCACCCCGCTAAACCGGCTCGGCAAACCGGCGAGGTTGAGGATCGGCCGCACCGACGCGAACAGCCCGAGTTTCTTGCGGAACTCGACGTTGTAATTCGTGGGAACATCCGGTCCGTGCGCCGTCGGCGTGCCCGCGCCCTTCGGCTGAAGCAGCTTGGTTTTCAGAGCGATTCCGCTTTCGCGGATGGCATTCAGCGCCTCGTCGGGGATCGCATCGAGGCCCTGTTCGAGTGCGGCCCGCCCCGCGGTGAATACGCGAAACGCCACCGGCACGCGCGCCGCTTCGAGGATCCGACGCACCGACGTTTCCTGATCGAGACCGATGCCGCCACCCTGAATCAAAACGACTGTGCGCACGTGCCATTCTCCGTTTTCGCCCGCTTCATTCGACCCATGATACTACCAACCATCGGGTGATGTTCACAATCGGTGATGGATAAAGCCCTCCCATGGTTTTACCATGGGCTACGTGAGCGATCCTTTCAGGACCGTAAATCTCGCTTCACGGTCGCCCCGCGCGGATGCCGCGATACGCGAAGTACACGCCGGCGGCTAACAGCAGCAACACGAACGCCTGGTTGCGGCGCGAACGACCGCGTGGGCTTGGCTCGAATAGTCGGAGTGTCAGCCGCGAAAATGTGCTCGATACGAAGCGCGTTGCGCGATCTTCGACCCAACGAGTGACCGTCGGACCGACCCAGCGCGCGAAGAGTTGTTCGACCAAAATTCGCGTGAGTGCGTTCATGCCATCCAGAAGCGGACGAGTTCGGTACGCAGGAAATGCCACAAACCGCGGGCGGCCTGCCAGCTTTTCCGGGCGCGTTCGCGATCGCCACGCAGCCAGCGTACAGCGCCTTGCAACAGCTTCGCCGTCGCCTGCACTGGCGCATCGAGCGTCACGAATAGCTTATAAAACAGCAAGATTCGCCGGTTCGCCTCGGCTTTGCGGAAGTAGCGCACGTAACCGATCGCCACGTTCGGTGCGGCGAAACGCACGTTTGCTCGGCTCGCCACGCGGCCGTAATGGACGATCTCGACGCTACCGACGTAGTACAGCGGTTTGCGACGGCCGACCTGTGCGGACAGGTCCAAGTCCTCGCCGCCGAAACGGTACTGTTCGTCCCAACGACCGCTCGTTTCAAAGCCTTCTCGCGGCAAAAACACCGCCGCGCCCATCAGCACTTCGACCGTGTGAGTGCCTTCCGGCTCGAAACTGTTTCGCCGATATTCGTAGTATGCCTTGCGAAATAATCCCGTCCAACGCAGCAAGCTGATCCGGTGTAACAATGCGCCGATCGTCGGTTTGCGGCGATACGAGATCTGGAACTCGCCATCGCCGCCACGCAGTCGCGGGCCGATCATGCCGACGCCGGGGTTCTCCGCGAAGAAATCGACGAATTCGCGTAACGCCAGTGGTGGCACCACGGTGTCGTTGTTGAGAAAGAAGAGAAACCGCCCGCAAGAAGCGGCGGCAGCCTGGTTGTTCGCGCGGCTGAAGCCGACGTTCGAGCTGTTCCGGATGAGCCGTACGTGGGGGAAGTCGCGTGCCACCATGTCGGCTGCGCCATCGCTCGAGGCATTGTCGACGACGACGATCTCGAACGGAACCCCCTGCGGTTGCTGAAGTAACGATTCGAGGCAACCGCGTAGCATCTCCCGGCAATTCCAGTTCGCGATGCAAACCGACACGCACGGCCCCACCGCCTGACGCAGGATCGTCGGCATTCGCTCGCGAATCGGGTTGGGAATTCGCCCCATCATATCGCTCGAGGGTGGTGCCAATAGTGCCAATGCAACGTGTAACATGCCGACAGAATCGCCGTCAACCGGAAACCGCGTGCCATCAATTGTGAAACGGACCACTAATGCAGTCGCATGGCACGAAAAGAAATCAACCGGACTCGGTACGTCTCTGTTGACAGAGATTCGGCGTGCGTTGGAACGATTAAGCGATTACCCTGAGAGTTTTCCAGAAATGCGATTGGGTGTGCGTCGCTCTCCCGTTCGACGATTTCCATACGGTGTTTTTTATCGCGTCCGCAATAGCACCGTTGAGGTAATCGGTATCTTTCACAACCATCGTTCACCGAAGATTTGGCAAAAACGAACTCGCCATTCTCATCGCCTGCGGATGCATTCCGCAAGCGTTTTTCGGCGCGTCGGTCTTGGGTGGCAGGAAATGGCGTCGTGCAGAGTACGACGCATAGGCGAACGGTGAGTGTAAGCCGGATAAGCCCACGGCTCGATTTATACCACGATCGCGCGTGGGGTTTTATCGCAACAAACTCATCGGTTCGATGGTTCGCACCGAGCGGAGCGCGACCAGCCCGGCGAGGAGTGCCATGCCGAGCGTGATGACGGCGGCCCCGACGAGAACTTCGGGGCGGAGGATCACTTGCGTTCCGGCGGTTTCGGCACCGAACTTCAACAGCATGACGATCGGGTACGCGACCGCGATGCCGAGGATGCCAATCCAGAACGCTTGCGAAATCACCATTCCGTAGACTTTGCTGCGCGGGATGCCGAGCGCCAAAAGTGTGGCGATCTCTTTCGCGGAGGCGATCGTGGCAGCGTACAGCGTTTGCATCGTGACCACGGCACCGACTGCCAGCCCGAGTAGCGCGGCGTAGCCGATGGCGATCCCCGCCTTCGTCCGCAGCAGCCAGTACCACCGCGAACTAGCAGAGAATTCGTCGGCGGTCATCACGGTCATTTCGGGGTATTCGTCCCGCAGTTCCTTCGCCAAAGCATTGGCGCGTTCTTGCGTGTCGCACTGTGCGATAAAGTACTTCGTGTGGTCGGCGGGCAACAGTGCGCCCATCAACTCGCTGGCGGTGTAGTGCGAGCACAGCACCCACGGCGCAGCGAGGCTCTTCAGGCCGCGCACGGTGCCGACGAGCCGTACTTCGCGCCCGTTGATCTTCGCCGTCTCACCGATCTCGCGCATGCCCATCCGCTCCAAGTCGGATTCATCCATGACGACGGCAAATGGCTCGGTGAGTGCCGTGCGCAAATCGCCGTTCAGCACATCGGACGCCCCCGCAGGCCCGGCGTGGCCGAGCAAGAAGCACAGGTCGGTACCGCCGTTGGGTTTCTGAAAGTTCGCGAAGTGCGCGATGTACGGCTCCGGTGGCAGCACGCCGGGCCGTTCGCCGATCCGCCCGATGTGGCTCACCGGAATCGGCTGTCCGAGGTCGATCGCTTTCACATCCTTGGAGCCGACCCAAACATTTCGCGGATCGGTATGATCGAGCGGGATCGACGTGATGGTGAACAACCCGAGCATCAGCCCGAATTGCAACGCCATCAGCACCGCCGAGAACGCAACCGCCCCCACGCCCGCCGCATAGCGGCTCTTTTCGTGCCAGAGAGTTTGTAGTGCGTAGGACATATCGTTGCCGTTACTTGGTGTGGCAAAAGGGTTATCGTATGGAACGTCCGGACCGAGCGAATATCCTTTCGGGGTACTGCCGCGTGTAGGCTTACATCTGAGATCGCCGGTCTTCACGCATTGTTGGCCTCTTCAAACAGGATGACCAGGTGTACGTTTTGAACGCGACCGACTCGAACGCATCACGTTAAAAATGTGATGGGTGAAAGTGATCCGGCTCGGGTTTCGCGATTGCACCGCACTGCTAGTTATTCGCGGTTGCGGTGGAAGAGTGCGTATCCTGGCTGGGTGATTTCGACGACCGCACCATAAGGATTGCCGCTGCCGGGTAGCGGGACTTGGGCACCGATCGAAATCTGCCATTTCTTCGGCAAGAAGAAGACTCCACCGATGACGGCCACACTGATGTCGCGGGTACCGGTGATGATGTCAGCCTGGAAGTGGAACTTGTCTTTGACGATTGGGATCTCGGTTCCGGCCATGAACCCGAATCGCTTGCCCGGCCCTGCGTATGCGATATTCGAGTAGTAACCACCGGCGTAGATTTTTGCCTTGTCATCTGGCAGTGTGAGTTCGTTGATGACCCACGTGAAGTTCAGATAACGAATATCGCGATTCCGCCCCGCTGGGTTGAACCCCATCTGGCTACCGATACCCAACGACCAGACTTCGTCGATTAGCTCGAATCCTTTTTGCGCGTTGAAAATCACGTCGGGGTTGACCTGCTGTTGGCCGAACGACGGCGCTTTGTTTTTCTCGTAGAAATTGAGGTCGAGTGCGTTGAACCCGACTTCCCACCCTTGGCCGAGACCCACATCAATCGTCGTGTTACTCGATCCCACAGGCCGGGTGAAATTGAACTGTTCTTGAAAGAAAACATCGCCCGATTTCGTGATTTGCCCGCTCGGAACGTTGAACAGGTTCTGTTGAGCAAACGTAACGTGCGATGTTGCGATGAGGCCCGCGAAAATCATCGCGAACTGTCCGAACTTTCGCGAGAAAAAGCGAACTTCCATGCCGACGCCCTCGCTCGCGAACGATCCATCGTTTAGTCTCACAAGTCAAAATCGGCAGAACGCGCCGAAGACTTGATCGGTTAACGGAAAACCGATGTTTACCGCACATCACGCGCCGTATTTCCCGAAGCGGCCCGCGTGCGCCATTGCGAGCAACATCAGGTGCATCGCTTGGAACTGACCGAGGCCACCGCGTAAACAGGCGCTTTCGTTGAACTCCGTTACGGCATCGGTTCGGGCGGTGTCGGCGACGATCATCGTCGGCACCGGGTGCCACGAATGCGACTGCATCTTGCTCGGCGTACTGTGGTCGCCCGTGACGATGAACACATCGGGCTTCAACTTGCGTATCCCCGGAATCGCAGCATCGAGCCGTTCGATCATCTGCACCTTGGCGGGGAAGTTGCCATCTTCGCCGGTGCTATCGGTGTACTTGTAATGCAGGAAGAAGAAGTCGTAATCGTTCCAGGCGGCTTCGAGACGGGCGATCTGCGAGCCGAGCGAGTCGCCCGCATCGAGGATGTCCATCCCGACGAGCCGCGCGAGGCCTTTGTACATCGGGTAAACGGCGATCGCGGCGGACTTTAACCCGTAAAGCTCTTGGAAGGTCTCGATTTTGGGGTAACGGGCAAACCCGCGTAACGTCAGGCCATTCGTTGGGGCGTCACCGCGAAGCACTTCCCGCGCTCGGGCGATAAACTGATTGACGAGATCGGCGGTTTTCTGGCTGGCCGGATCGCGACCCTGTGCCAGTAGCGTTTTCACGCCGATGGCTTGCGGGTCGGTGTCGTTGACCGCATCGCCGAGGCCATCGGCCCGAACGACGATCACGAAGCGGTGTTCCTTCACCGGTTCGACGAACAGTTCGCAACCCGGAATGGAAATCGTGCGAAGTTTCTCGACCATCTGGATGCAGCGTTCGGTTGTCGGCCGACCGGCGCGACGATCCGTGATAATATTGTCATCGTTCAGCGTGCAGAAGTTACCGCGAATCGCGACGTCTCGTGGCCCCACCTGAAAATTGATGCCGAGGGCTTCCAAGATGCCCCGGCCGATCCGGTATTCGAGCGGGTCGTAGCCGAATAACCCGAGGTGGCCCGGTCCGCTGCCCGGCGTGATGCCCGGTAGCACCGGCGTACTCAGCCCCGTTACCCCCGCTTTCGCGGCGGCATCGAGATTCGGCGTCTGCGCCGTCTCGAGTTCGGTCTTGCCGCCCGGCTCCAATGACAGGCCTCCGACGCCATCGGCGACCAGGAGGACGATCTTCGAGCCGTTTAATTCGCGCAACTCGCGGATCATTTCGTGTGTGTTCATGGTGGATTCGGTTTACGCTTCGGAATTGGTGAAGTACAGTGACTCTATCGAATTCTATTCGGACATTCCGGTTAGGGCCTTCGCTGGGGACGTTCGGAGAGCGACGCCGCTAAGGGAAACGCAGAATCTAGGTAAAAATAGGGATCGCTGCAATGCATTTGCCCGACGAACTCCTCGAATACGACTACCGTCGGCTGCTGACCCCCGTCGCCGATGCCTGGACGCCGCTTGCCGAACTGCAAGCGA
>JAYSKW010001105.1:0-3373 GCA_043726085.1 Limnoglobus sp. | reverse complement strand
CCCCGTCGCGTACCGCAACGACGACGGCGGTAATGGCTACCGCCAAGACTCGCGGATTTTCTTTGAAGCTCCAGCCGATGGCACTTACCAAGTACGCATCTCCGATTCGCGTGGCTTCGGCGGCGCGAACTACAGTTACCGTCTGAGTGTGCGGCCACCTCGCCCGGATTACACCCTCGCAATCAGCCCGATGTCGCCGAGCGTTTGGAAGAACGGCGCGGTACCGCTAACCGTAACGGCCACGCGAATCGATGGCTTCGACGGCGCGATTCGCGTCAAACTCATCGGCTTGCCGAAAGGCTTCGAGGCACTCGAAACCGAGATCGAAGCGGGGCAAACAACGGGTACTTTCGGGCTGTTCGCGTCAGCCGATGCGGTGAATGCGACCACCCCGTGCCAGGTCGAATCGTCCGCGATGATCAGCGGGAAAGCCATCGTTCGCACGATTGATTTCGGGATGCCAAAAGTGATCGAGCCGGGCGATGTGACCGCGACGACGGACTTAAACGAGGTAATGATCGTACCCGGCGGGCAGACGAAGTTGCGGATCAAAATCGAACGACGCAACGGCCTCGATAGTCGCGTCCCTGCCGATGTTCGCGGCCTGCCGCACGGCGTCCGCGTGTTGAACATCGGGCTCAGTGGCATCTTGTTTACGCCTCGCGATACCGAACGCGAAGTCGTAATTTTCGCCGAGCCGTGGGTCAAGCCGATGCAAATCCCGTTCGTCGCCCTCGCAAAGAGTGAGCGAAAAGGCACGGAACACGCCGCCAAACCAGTGATGTTAAAAGTCGTCGCGAAGTAGCAGTTTTGTTAGCCCGACGCGCAAGCGCGCAAGTAAGGGGAGGACGTTTGTCGTTGGTGGAATCAGCGTGAGCGGGCTTTGGGTTGGCACACCCACACGATTGCGCATAGTCAAAAAGTTCCAGACGATATGACGTAAGTCGGAATTCGTGTCGTGCACGGAGTGACATAGAATTGTCGCAAAATGACATAGAAGTGCGCGCAAATGACATAGAAAAGGCGCGTCCGGTCGATTTTTGGTCGCATTCGGTCGATTTTCGGTCGGTACTTGCGACGCACGTCGAATCGATGGCACTCGGCGTAACCCACTTCCTCAGTTCGAGATACGGCAAAAACCCTCGAAACAAATCAGCGAAAGCCGATCAAAAAGTGGCATTTTGAGACGAAAAAACACTCCAAAAACCGGTTTTTAAGGCTCCGGAATTGTGACTTGCGTCGATATTGAACGTGCCCGAGTCCGCGATTACGCCTCGACTGCGGTCGGCCCGTATGCGACGACGGTTGTGTCGGTGAGCGGAAATCGTTCGAGGACTTTGCGAATATCCTCAAGCGATACCGACTCGAAGCGGTTCAGTTCCACGTCGATGTCGTGATACTCGTTGTTGTAAATCCATGCCGAGGCGATCGAGCGCATCCGCCCCATCGGTCGTTCCGAATGGCGCACGATGCGCGACGAGATTTTGCTCTTCGCCTGATCGAGTTCATCGGCGGTGATACTGTTTTTCTGCACTTCGGCGAGCACGCGCAACATGATCTCGAGGTTCTCAGCGGCCTTCGTTGGCTCGCAACTGAACGAGCTACCCGTGGTGCCGCTTTGCTGGCTTTGATCGATACTGCAACCGGCGGACTCCGCGTGGCCGGGGTGGATGAGTTCCCAATAATAGCGGCTACCCGTGTCGTCGCCGATGGCGAGCGCGAGTGTGGCGGCAGCGTAGCGGAGAGGATCTTCGGCGGCAGGACCGGGCGAGAAAAGCATCACGTGTTCTTGGGCGACGCCTTCCTTAGCCATCCGGTGGTTGCCGCCCGCACCGGGTACGGCTCGCAGGTTCTCGCGCACGGCGGTATCGCTCGGCCAATGGCCGCACTGCATTTCAATCATCGCGATGAATTCCGGCCAATCGAACTGCCCCGCCACCGAGACGAGAATGTTCGGTGCGGTGTAACGCGAATTGAAATAGCCGAGCATCTGATCTCGCGTGAGGTCGATGATGCTCTGCGACGAACCGAGGATCGTGTTCCCGAGCGGGTGGTCGGCGTAATAGATTTTCTTTGCGTATTCCCCCGCCGCGAACGAGGGCATGTCTTCGTACATGCCGATCTCTTCGAGGATGACTTTCTTCTCCGTCTCGAAGTCTTCCTCGCGCAGGCTCGGCCGCAGAATATCCGCGAGGATATCGACCGCCGTCGGCAGATATTCCGGCAAGACCGCTGCGTAAAACACCGTGGCTTCTTCGCTGGTGTAGGCGTTATAGCTCGCGCCGATGCGGTCGAAGTGCAAGTTCACATCGAGTGCCGTGCGGCGTGGTGTGCCCTTGAACAGCATATGTTCGAGGAAGTGCGACACACCCGAAACGGGTAGCGTTTCGTCGCGGGAGCCGGTGTTCACGAAGAACCCGACGCTCACCGAACGGGCCGTCGGTATCGTCTCGCCAATGATCTGCAAACCGTTCGCCAGGCGATGCGTGTGGAATGGCATTGTCGACCCAGTGTGTGGTGAAAGTTACGCGGGCAGCACGAGGGGTGCCGGGCCGAGCGTGACGAGAGTCGGTGTCTCAAATGGGAATGCGCTGGCATAATCGAGCACGGCACTCACGTTGAGGCCGTCAATTTCGCGTTGCGTTTCGTCGAAGGATCGCACCCGCCCGAGGTGGTACCAATCGCGTGCGATCGCCCCGGCCCTTGCGGATGTCGATTCTTGCTGCATGATGAGCGACGTCTTCAGACTCGCCCGCATCCGGTCGATCTCGTCGATCTCGATACCATCTTTTAACCGTCGCAGTTCGGCGAGCATCACGTCCAGCGTTTCCTGTGCCCGCTCGGCACGCGAACCGGCACAGGCATAGATCGTGCCGCGATCCTTGAGCGTTTCGTGGCTGGCGTACACCGAGTAGCAGAGGCCGCGCTTTTCTCGCACTTCGGTGAACAACCGCGAACTCATGCCGGACGAAGACAATACGCCGACCGCACCGCGAGCGGCGAAGTACGCCGGGTGCGACATCGGTACGCTGGGGAACGCAATCGCGATCTGCGTCTGTTGCGTGTCTTTGTGCAAATGCTCGGAAGTCGGCACGCTGTCGGTCGGGGTGTTTTTCGTCACTTCCGCAGTCGGCCAATTGCCGAATAGCTCTTCCGCCTTGTCGCGGATCAGCGACCAATCGATGTTCCCCGCTACGGAGAGAATCGTCCCGTTCGGCCGCAGTTGCTTGCGATGGTGATTGCGGAGCGACGCGATCGTCACGGCTTCGATGCCGTCCTCCGAACCGCAACGGTCGCGGTTGAGCGGCGATGGATAGTAGCGTTTGCGAAGTTCGATCATCACCTTGTCTTGCGGCGAATCTTCGAGGCCTTG
>JAYSKW010001104.1:0-6299 GCA_043726085.1 Limnoglobus sp. | reverse complement strand
GGGCGACGTACACGCTCACCGACGCGACGCGATTGTTCGGGTCGGAGGTCCAGACTTCAATCTGCAACCGTTTGAGGAGTGCGAATGCCTTGCTTTGGGCAAGCATCGGCTCGCAGACGCGCCCTGCGACGAGATCCTTGACGAACGTTGCAGGAATCGCGATGCCGATACCGGCGGCTCGCACCGTCTTCACCGCCACGCCGACGAGTTTCCCGTCGGGTGTCACCACGGGGCCGCCACTGTTGCCGGGGTTCAACGCCCCGTTGAGTTGCACCGCAGCCAATTGACCGCGATCGTCTTTCCGAATGCTCGAAACGCTCGCGATGCCGATGCTGATTTCCGGGTTTCGACCGCCGGCAGAAAGCAGTTCGCCGAAAGGGAACCCGCACACGTATACCGACATCGTTTCTTGAAGCGCCACGTCGTCCGAGATCGTCAACGGTTCGGCCAACGGCTTGAGGGCTTTCACCCGCAACAGCGCCAAGTCCCGCTCCGGATCGCGGCCAATCACCTCGGCGCGGACGGTCCACTCGGTGGGCTGGCCGCTCTCGAACACGACATCGATGACGGGCCTATCGGCGATGCCGAGTATCCGCAAGATCCCCGGTTCGATGACGTGATCGTTCGTGACAATCAGTCCGCTATTGGCATCGGCCTTTACGAGAAAACCGGATCCACTACCGCCGAACTTACCGATCGCCACCTTCACGTAAACGCTCGCCGCCTTCAGTTTCCGAAGCGATTCGGCTGGCAACGATTGCGTCTGCGCGAACGCCGCACCGGTAGCCGCGATCCAAATCGCCGCGAGCGTGAGATAACGAAGCATAATCACTCCAAATAAACTGATACGAATTCCACAGTGTACCGGATGGATTCGACGAAGGGTAGAAGTGTTTTCAAACGGGTTCGTTGCTTGCGAGTCGAGGCGGCGGTCGATCTCTTGCTTCCATTCGTTACTGATCGGCTCCCGCAAAACTGGACTTGGCGCGCGGCAAAATAATCCCGATACTCCGCAATCACCCGCATCGAACAAGGAGGTTCTCTGCTATGACCACGACCATGCGTATGTCTCACGTGCCTTCGTCGCCGACCACCGATGGTGCCGAACTCCAGTGGGCGGCCACCGAGATCGCCAGCCTGCTTCGACAATCCGAGCCAGGTTCGGTCGTCGGGGCAGTCCTGCAACAAACGCTGCGCGAGCTTTCGAGCTTGAAATCGAGCACCGGCACCGTCGTCGGCCCGTTCCGCATGAAAGCGGCGTGAGGTTTTCGATTCGTCTTGTTGCAATCGGACAAAGGGGGTATTTCCCTCACGCTGCGCAAACCTGCGCGAGCCTGACGAGGTACCGGATGGGCGTTCCGCACACGCTGTCGAACTGGAAATCCATCGTCATCGCGGTGGGTTTTCTCCCGCTAGCCGGGTGTCTAACTCCGAAGTTCGTCGCTGCGCCCAAGCCGACGCCCACGGCACCGGTTGTCTCACTTCCCGACCCGCAAATCGCGCAGACCAAGCCACGCTTCGCCGAACTCGTTGCCGTGCCCGGCCAGCGGATTCCACTCCACGATACCGCAAACGCGACCGTGCCAATCGTCGTCGAGCGCACCCATACGGGACTAGTCTTACCACCGACGCCCACGCAGACCGTGGCGACGCAACCGACCGCGCCGCCCCCATCTCCAAAAGTCGACGAACCGAACCGCTTTGAACTCGCATCGAACATGCTACAGGGTCAACAACCGCGGCGCGGTCCCGTGCCCGATGTGCCGCTCATCACCGCACTGCGTTCGTACCTCGATAACCGCCAAGATTCCGCAATCGATCACCTCTCGCGGTTCGACAAACCGAACCAGGAACTGCTGCTGTTACTGTTGCCACTTACGGCCGAGGCGCAGAACGCGGACCTAAGCGGTGGCACGCCGAAAGACCCGGCGATGCTGATGAACTACCTCGAAGACGCCACGGCAATGGTCGCCCGAGTCGCGCCGCTGATCGTTAAGAAAACTTGTTTCGTCGGCAGTGTGGCGCAGTACGGCATATACGATCCGCTCCCCGCCGGGCATCGCTTCCTCCCCGGTGGGATGGCCACGCTTTACGTCGAGATCGGCAACGTCCCCTCGGTGCCAACGGGCAGTAATGGCTTCGCGACGAAGCTCGTCCACACCTTGCAAATCCACGACGCGAACGGCAAAGTCATCGAGCAGTTCGACAAAGTCGAGAACCGACTCACGCCGCAAACGACTTTCGCGGAGCCGATCATGACGCGGAGCCAAGTCCACGATTTCTTCGTGAAGTTCGAGATGACGATACCTGAGAAGCCCGGCAAATACACGTTGACATTTGAAGTACGCGACCCAGTCAACGCCCGCAAAGTGCGAAAGACCGTCGATTTCCACGTGGCGGGGTGATGCGGATTTTATGGTAATTCTAGCGTGACTATCAGAGCCTGATCGATTGCCTGCATGAGTGGTTCCGACAAATGTCCGATGATGCGCACGATGCGTCGCTGTCGCATCGTGGCCAGGTTGTAGCATTTGACGAGTGATGGGCCGCTCAATCCCGAACTGGCACCATCCACTGTTTGCGGATCGACGAGCACAACAGTCGGTCGTCCCGCGTCATCCAGATTCCCCGTAATCATCGCCAATATCGTATTGGCGAGTCGCTGGTTCTCCGCTTGGCACTGTACGACAACAGCGGGGCGAATTTTCTCGCCGAGCCTGTTCTGAAAAGGAAACGGAACGAGAACGACATCGCCGCGGGTCATATCTGTTTCCCGTAGTGCTGGTAGCTTTCCAGATAAGGGTCTTTTGCATCGTCATCGGCCATGACTTCGTTGATAAACCCTGCCCCCTCATCGGGGTCGTAGTCCTCGAGTGCCAGGCGAACTTTGATTCGCTCGTAGGCTTCACGGAGAACCAGAACGTAGGTCTTTTGCGTGTGGGGGTCGATGGCAATCGGCTCTTCGGCGAGTAATTCTTGTTGTTGTTGTTTTGTGAGTTCGATCATAGCTATCTCCTTTGTTGCATCGTATCGGCGACTGTGTGGTGTCGCAATGCCTGAGAGGGATCATCCCAGTGATTACCGACTACCTGCTCGATTCAGAAGGCATCGACTGGACTCGCGCCTTGGCCACGTGGCGTTGGTTACTGCCCGTGGAATTCACCGTTTGGCTGGCGAATCGGTTCGCCGAACTGTTTCTCGTTGTGCCCGACGGCACGGTTCACATGTTGGAGTTGGGTGCGGGGACATTGACGAAATTGGCCGAGAGCCGCGACGACTTTTGCACCAAAATCGACGAGGGAAACAACGCGAACGAATGGTTGATGATCCCGCTGGTCGATAGTATGATCGCGATCGGGTTCGCACTGCAATCGGGACAATGTTACGGGTTCAAAATCTCACCGGTTCTCGGTGGCGAGTTCACAGTCGAGAACTGTGCCCCGATTCAAGTCTGGGACTATCTCGGTGCGACTGGCACGTTCCACGAACAGATTCGAAATCTGCCCGATGGCGCGACGGTCGAATTGAAAGTAGTCGACTGAATGCGCTCGTACCACCTAATTCACCACCCAGTTCATTGGATGGTACCCAATTCACCCGTCACGCGCTGCCATTTTGCGTTTTGACCGCGACCGAGGCATTCGACTTGCCCCGCCACGCGCTGATCTTTCAATACTTGTCGAATCCAATCGACGCTGACCCCCGGGCAGGCGCGCCGCAGATCGGCGACGCGAAATGGCGACGTCATCGTACGAATCGCCGCGAGAACCCATTCGGTCTTCTCGCCTTTCTGGGCAGTGCTTTCGCCGTAACGGCTCTCGAATGCGCGGTACGCATCGACGAGCGTGTACAGCGAAAAATTGATCGAGTGCCAAGGGTCGTGGCGATCTTCAGACCAGCCTTCGGAACTCAGTTTCAGCGTCTCGTAGTAGCGTTCCTTATGCTGTTCGATGAGACGTTCCAGACTGATGTATCGCCCGACTTCGAGACCGAGATGGTAGCACTGGAGCAAAAACAACAGCCGGGACGTTCGGCCGTTACCATCGCGAAACGGGTGGATGCACAGGAAATCGAGATTGAACGCGCCGAGTGCGATGAGCGGCGGAACGCTCCGCGTGTGGAGGATCGCGTTCCAGTTTTCGATCGACTCGCGCATGGCTGCGGCGGTATCGGCGGCGCGCACGGTCCGAAACCTCACCTCACGGCGGCCCGACGGGAACAGTTCAATGATGTCGTTTTCGGAACGTTTGTACTCGCCTGCATCGCCGAGTCCGCCACGTGAAAGCGAGTGCAATTCCCGGATCGTTTCTTCGGTAACCGGCAATTTCGCACCGCGAGAGTGAATGAGTTCGAGCGCCTGACGGTATCCGCGGACTTCCTCCTCGTCGCGATCTCGCAAGAGTGCTTTGCCAAACACCACGGTACCGATGCGAGACGGTTCGACTTCGACACCTTCGATGCGATTCGACGAGACGGCACTTTCGATCAGGGCATGTTCGCGGAGGGCTTTGAGTTTCTGCGGCGATTGCTGCGTGAACAGGCTTTGTTTACCCTTGGCCTCACCTAAATCGGCGAGGTACCACGCCGTCGCAGTCGGTACGTTCGGCAACGGAGTGAGCAAACGACGGAGTGTATTCATGGGCACGGTTCAAATCGCATCGGTAGGCGAGTGGTTGGTGTCAGCCCACTGATTCTGCCACCATCGTACGCAACAACAATTGATCGAGATTGCGACTCCGGAAGAATCAGGGGAGTTACCCCCGCTCGCCAAGAATGGAAATTACGACAATTCCCCGACGATCTCATGATTCAAAATCGCTTCGAGCCGGGCCAGGGCGCGGGCGACGATTGCGCCGTCGAGGACGCGGTGATCGTACACCAAACGCACATCGACGCGGCCATCGGGGGCAATGATACCATATGTCAGCGTACACGTGAGTGGCGTGAGCGGGTGCAGCGATTCGGCACCGAGTGCGGAATAGACCGTGACGCTGAACGTGCCGAAGAGGTTGCCGCGACTGCGTGGCAGGTTCAACCCGAGCCACCAGAGCGGGCGACGGAGTAGGCGTGGAATGCGCGTGAAGCGGAGGGCGCGGCGAAAGGCTTTGATCTCTTCGATGGGCGATTTCGCGAGCCGTTCGATACGTCGCGAAATTTCTTTCACCGGCATTTCGGCGGGGTCGGTGATTCGGCCGATGAACACGCCGCGCTCGCCGAGATACTCGCGCTCGACGGCAATTCCTGCTACGCTGATCGGGTATTGATACAGCCGCGGCCACGGAAGTTTGATGTAGGCACGGCGGAGTTCGGGCATTTCCTTCGCGAGCAGTGCGAACGCCTTCGTGAAGATCGCGGGCCACGAAGGACGCGGTTCGCACTGCGTTCGTGCGGCCACCACGGCGGCGATTTGCATTCGTCGTTGTACGGGAACCGTCGGTACCCCGGTCGAGAAATGCAGCAAATCGCAGATGAACCGTCGCTGCGCCGATAGCGGGATCGAGTAGCCTTTCACGATCGCGCACAGGTGAAGATATACGCCTGATCGCAATAGCTGAGGCGGTGCGAAATCTGCGTAAAGCCCGCTTCGGTAAGGCGTGCGGTCACTTCTTCGGCGGGCAGATAATGGAAGCGCCCCGTGCGGGCTTCGCGCGTCAGCCACGCGCCGTAGCGATACATCCGCCACGATTTTTGCAGGTAGCGTAACGGTCGTTTCGCCCCGAACACGCCACGCAACGAACGCAGCCCGACCCGCGTCCACTTCGGGTTCGGCACATTCACCGAAAACACGAACGCGCCACCGGGTCGCAAGATGCGATGGACTTCGGAAAGGACCGCATCGTACGCTTGCGTCGACCAGTCGCCCGTAACGGGATCGATCGATTCTGCGTAGGAAATCGACAAACCGGAGATGACGCGGTCGAAGCTGGCATCGGGAAACAAACCGAGGCCCGAACTGAAATCGGCACACATGAACCGGATGCGCTCCCCCGGCGTCGGTGTGAGATCGCGTTGCAAATACTCGTAAGCTCGCTCGTTCGCGGCGGCGCAATCGAGGCCAACGACGCGACCGACCGTGCCGTGCGTACGTTCCCAAATGCCCTTTGTCAGAGAGCCACCGCCACACCCGAGATCGAGCCACTCCTGGCCCGCTTTCGGGTCGGCACTGTCGAGCGTATCCTCGCGCAACTGACGGTATGGCGGCAGTTCGTGTTGGCCCCAGAATGCCTTCGCGCACTGGGTATCCGGCCAGTAATTGATCGCGGTGCGTGTCTTCATTCCCGGAGACTATCCCGGACGCG
>JAYSKW010001103.1:0-4090 GCA_043726085.1 Limnoglobus sp. | reverse complement strand
TCGGTACTTGCGTCGAGCGTCGTATTGATGGCCAACGACATAACCCGCGAAATTGGTCGATGATACGACAACACAACCCGAAACCGATCGGTCATTTGCGATCGGAAAAGGGGCATTTCGGGTCGCGAAAACCGGAAAAACACCCCGAAAAATGGTTTTCGAGCCTCCGGAATTGTGACTTACGTCGATTGGCCTGCTCAACTCAGCGAGAGTGGCATCGGTTCCCACGAATAATCGAATGGGGCATCGACGGTTTCTTCGCTTTCGCCGCGATCGCGGAAGATGTGCAGCACGCGGAAACGGCTGACGTCGTCGAACTTTGGCTCGGGGTACGTGTCCGATTCAAATTGGTTGCCGGGCGAGTAATCGTGAATCATCACGCGGACTTTCGGCACGCCGTGGAAGTGGTGTTCCTCCGCCCGTTTGCGCCCGCCATGCACATCGTACAGTTCGAGCACAGAGCGCAAGACTTGCTCGAGGCGCTTATGCCCGACGCCTTGTTCAAGGTAGATCAGGTCGATGTGCAAGGTGCGTAACACTTGGTGCATATGCTGGCGAACGCGGGCACCGAACAGCCGGTGATACGGCGGACCGATCGGGCGAAGTGCCTCCGCCCCGTCGGAGTTCTTGCCGGTGGTCGGGTCTTCCCACAGCAGCGTTTCGATGAACCACCAGTGCGGGGCGATCCAGAACCCGCCACCATCGGGGCCGCCACTCGGCCGCTTGTCGTTCCGCTGATGTTCCTTCACCGCAAGCGTCGCTTGTTTGATGAGTTTCGCGACGCCGCGAATGAACCGACGTCGCAAGCGAATGTCGCCGCGGCGTGCCAGCCGTTCGCGGAGCGTCATATCGAGCGTACCCTTCACGCTCGATGCGGGGCCATCGAGATCTTGCAGGCTCACTTTCAACGGCCAGCGTGGGTCGAAGTCGCGTGCCTGCGATTGCTCGGTCGGCACCAACCGAATCGAGACACTTTCGGTGTCCGCAGGCGTTTTTCGCGTCAGGAACCCCCAGAGCTTCAGTCGCGATTTCGCCCGATTCAAATCGGCCGGTAACGCGGAACCATCGACGTTCACTGTGAGAGGCAACCGGCGTGTGGGGTCGGTACGGCGAAACAGAATCACCTGATACACGCCCAAAACGAGGATACCGGGGACCAACCACGCGGACAGCGCACCGAGGAAGCCCGTTACGGGCATCGCCGCATCGAGTGCGGGTGCCGTTAGCAATCGCCCGCCGCACGCGGTCAGGATGAGATCGCAAATGACGAGGCCGACGAAGGTGACGCCGAGCGTAATGATACGCCAGATCGGCACGCCGAAGATCGGCTTGCCCACACCCGAACGCCACAACACGACGGCATCATCGCCCCGGCTTAAACGACCCGCAACCAGCGCCAGACAGGCCACCACCAAGCACAAAGATAAACCGTAAATTGGCGGCGTGATCCAGGTGACGAGCGTGGCGAGAATCAGGTAGCCGAGTAGCACGACACCGTCAGCGCCGCGCGGGTCGCGTTCGCCCGCTGCCAGACGCATTTTCTGATCGAAGATCGACACGGGCAGGTAAATACCCGCCGCAATGCACGCGGCAAGTGCCGACCACAAGCTCATGAGCACGATGAGATACAACACGTACGACGTCCGCATTCCGAGTTCGCGCCAGCCGTTCGGGAACGCCCACCACGCGAGTGCCGCCAGTGCGCCCCAAACGACGAGCACGGCGAACGCGAGGAACGCCAGTCTTGGTATGCGTTGTGGCATCGGCGGCGTGCCGCGAAAGTCGATCCCGACATCGTACTTCAACTGATCGAAGCGATTTGCGCGAATGGCGAGGAACGTGCCGACCCACTGCACCCACGCGATTGGCTGCGTGCGGTGCCACGCCAACACGCACAGGATGCCGAGGACGAGTGCCGCCCCCGCAAGCGCATCTTGCCACTCGGTACTCGCCATCCGACCGACGACTTCGAGACCGATCAAGAACCCGACGACTACGAGCGCCATGCCGCGTTCGGACGAAGGAATCAGACGCTGCACCCGCGGCAGTACGGCAGACAGAAGTTTCATAATCCTATTTCATCACGACAGGTCGATTTCGCCAACCGCTATCTCAAGAAAGTCGCAAACTAACGAAAATTCCTCGCATTTCGTATCGAGTCAAAGCCCACGAACGACCGTTCGTGGGCAGTTCCGCCAAAATCGAAAGCCCGGTCATTCCACCTCGAGATGGCAGGAAAGGGAGTTGTATTCGCCGTGTTCGATGGCCAGAATGGCGGCAGGTTGCGGAAGTGACTCTTCGGGCAACCTCTCGAATCAAAGTGCTCGATACTGCGTGAAATGTCGAATGCATATAGGAGACCGACATGCCGATCCGCTACGAACATGCCGAAACTGTGGCCACCACGCCGGAGCGGGCGTTCGCGTTCATCGACGACCTGCCCTTGACGGCCAAATGGCTCCCCCCGTGCGTGAGTTTGACGAAACTCGGCGACGGACCGAACGCCCCCGGCGACAAACTCCACTACGTGTTCAAACAGGGGGGCCGTCAAAGCGAGATGGCGGGCGAGATTCTGACGCGAGTGCCAGGCGAGCGGCTGCACTGCAAGTACGCCGATAATTCCTTCGAGGTTTCGGTCGATCTGCGGGTCGCCGCCGCACCGGGCGGGACGCTGACCACACACATCATCGAAATCTCTCCCAAGTCATTTATCGGGAAACTGATGTCGCCACTGATCCGGCTCGGATTAGGCAAGCAGACGCGGGACGCCGCAGCCAACCTGAAAAAGCTGCTCGAGGCCGCTCCCGTGAAATAGCTCCGGGAATGGGCGTGCCGTTCGCTTCGGTGGAGGGTGTTACGGATGATCGAGACGTTGATCTTGCGGTCGCCACGATTGAATTTGCGCCGACTTTGCACGGAGGATGTGGCTCCAATCGCTGCGTATCGCGCGCTGCCCGAAGTGGCCCTGTTTCAATCGTGGGAGTCGTACTCGCTTGCCGACGCAGCCAAACTGGTCGACGATCAGGCTACGGTCGTACCGGATATTCCCGGAACATGGCTACAGCTCGCGTTGGTCCTATCGGAGTCGGCGAAGGTGATTGGCGACTGCGGTATCCATTTTCGGGGCGATGACCCATGGCAAGTCGAATTGGGTATCACTCTCTCCCCGACTTACCAAGGTCGAGGGCTGGCCACGGAAGCGTTAACTCGTGTTCTTGAGTATGTATTCGATCGGCTCGGCAAGCATCGGGTAACTGCCGTGACCGACGCGGAGAATCGAGCGGCGGCGAGCCTTTTCCGGCATCTCGGTTTTCGACGGGAAGCCCACAACGTCGAGCATGTGTGGTTCAAAGGGGCATGGGGCAGCGAGTATCTGTTCGCGCTGCTGAATCGAGAGTGGCAAGGCCGCCAAACCAGGCGTACACCCAATGCTTGAGATACTTACCGACGTTCAACGACCTGTCGTATCCACGTCGGAATAGCAAGAAACGGAGTTGTAGATACCGCAGCCAATCGTCAGAATAATGGCTGGTTCATCGCAAGTCTCTTGAGAACGGCGATATTGTCTGCGTATCCGATAGCATCGCGATTTGCTTGGATTATTTAAGCAGGCAGAGGGCTTCAATAATGTGGCGATTATTCGTTGTGCTGGTTATCTTCGCCGTCACCGGTTGCGGCCCGAGCACCAGAGAGCTACGAGAGCAGACTCTGTCCGTCGTCAACTCCGAGGCCGATCGGTGGGACGGTGGCAAGGCGTTCACCACTACCGCCGTTGACGCTTACGGTCGGCAATTGTCGAGCACCGTCGACAAGACCACGCTCAACTACGTCTTGGAGGTCCGCTCGGCCGGCCCGGACGGTTTGCCCAAGAACACAGACGATATCCTGGTCACCCGCAGTAAGCGTCACGTTGAGAGTTCGTTCACTGAAGAGGCCGCCAAGGCAGCCGAGGGTGTGGCCGCCGGGACGATCAAGGGTATCAAGAAGGGTCTGAGCGACAAAAAGTAATTGATTCACCCATTCCGGAATTAGCCGCGACGCGGAGGCTTTGCGGAGCGGAGCGTGGGGTGATGCACTTCGCGACCTTACT
>JAYSKW010001102.1:0-4108 GCA_043726085.1 Limnoglobus sp. | reverse complement strand
ACGTGGCTCGCTATCATCAACGGCGAAACGCGCAAGCGACGTTTTCGCACAAAAGGCGGCGGCATAAGTGCATTATCTGATACTGCGCTGTAGTGTTAGTGAGGCATTGCAGAACGACGATCTTCCTAAGCTTCTTGCTAACTACGATAACAAGGCAATGATGGCGCTAGCATCTCGTTATTTAAAGAGTTCGAAGTTGGTGGATTTTGAGAGCTGGTTGGCGAGGGTCTTGAGGAATAACAAAGTGCCAGCGCTGACCACGGCCATTCGCAAAATTCTCCCAACAATTCAACCACGATAATGGTCTGATTTATGAAAATGAGATGTTTACTCAAAGCAGTTTACTTTAATTGACTAACAACTCCTTTGCAGTAGTGGCTATCAAGTTCGAATGACAAAAAGTTATTCGCCTTCACAAATGCCGCATAACCCATCATTCCACCGGACCTGGGCGAAAAGCCGCGTAGGCCGGTGATTCAAACGTTCGGCAGCAGAGGCGCGGCGGGTCAGAAATCCCTCCGAATGCACTGGCGGCGCGAAACCGTTGCCGATAGTATGACTTTGAATTACCATTTGTTCTGCTTTATCCGGAGTTGTAACAATGTCATCCTTCGTTCCTCGCCGCTCGCCGCGCGGCTTTACGCTCATCGAATTGCTCGTGGTCATCGCGATCATTGCGATCCTCATCGGGTTGTTGTTGCCGGCTGTGCAGAAGGTGCGGGAGGCGGCGGCGCGGGCGAAGTGTACGAACAACCTCAAGCAGATTGGCGTCGCGTTTCACAACTATCACAGTACGTTCGAGCGGTTCCCGGCGGGGTTCAATTCGCAGTCGGTCAGCATCGATTCGGAAAGCACGGGGCCGGGCTGGGGCTGGGGTGCGATCATCCTGCCGTTCATCGAACAGGATAACCTGTACCGCCAGATCAACCAGAATTTGGACATCGCCGACCCCGTTCATGCGAACGTCCGCGTGCAAATTTTGAACACGTATCTCTGCCCGTCGGATGCGCCACCGCAGCGGGTGATTTCACTTACGGGCGCAGGTCTTTCGCCGATCTGCGATGTCGCGTACGCCAACTACGTCGGCGTCGGTGGCACCTTTGAAGTCTCGGTATTTCCCGACACGAACACCGGCGTTTTCCTCCGCGATCGCACGCTGAAAAGTCGCGGCTTCAAAGTGACCGACATTACCGACGGCTCGAGTAACACCATGATTTGCACCGAACGCGAAAGCAAGCGATCTCCGAAAACAACGTGGGTCGGCGCAGTCACCGGTACGCGGGTTCAGCCGATCAACCCCGCGTTCGACGAGGAAGAATCGCACATTTTGTGTACCACGAACACGGGCGAAGCGATCGAAGGCCGCACGCCGAACAACGCGCTCGGCCACGTCGAAGATGCAAGCAGCAAGCACACTGGCGGCGTGAACATCCTCCTCGGCGACGGCTCGGTGCGCTTCCTACGCGATTCGATTTCGCCGGTCACGTGGCAAGCCCTCGGTACGCGTACCGGTGGCGAGGTGAATGCGAATCTGGATTAAAACAGCAAGAATTCACCACGGAAAACACGGAAAACACGGAATCGAAAACGTAGAACGGAAATGCATTATGGCGTTACTGTGCTTCCTCAAAACGGAAACTCTATGACGATTCCGTTTCGTAGGCCGTTGTTGGCTTTGCTTGCGGTGGCTGTTTTTGCGGCCATCGGCTGGGCGTTGTGGCACCGTCGCGATGACTCGTTGGCGACGTGGCGCGGGCACACGGGCGTGGTGCGTTCGTTGGCGCATTCACGCGATGGCCGCAGCATCGCGTCGGCGGCCGACGATGGTAACATCGTCGTCTGGGATGCCACCACCGGCGCGAAACGTCAGGTGATTTCGGCACACTCGAAACCGATTCGCTCGCTGGCATTTTCCCCCGATGATCGTTTGCTGGCATCGGCGTCGGACGATGGCGATGTGAAAATTTGGGATGTCGAAACGGGCACTGAAACCATCGCATTTCACGACCACACGAAGGCCGCCGAGTGCGTCGCGTTCAGTGGTGACGGTCGCTATCTCATGAGTGGCGGGGCGGACAAACTCGTGCGTATCTGGAGCGTCGCCGACCACAAATTGCTCCAGACGTTGAAAGGCCATACGAAGCACGTTCACGCGATACTGACTGCGCCGACGGGTAGCAGTTTCGCCTCTGGGGCCAGCGATGGCGCGATCAAACTCTGGGAACTGCCGAGTGGCCGGGCGCTCGGCGGCATGAAAGTAACGGGTGGGCACATTAGCGCACTCGCATTCACACCCGACGGCAAGACGCTGATCGCGGGCGGCTCGGGCACCGGTATTAAATTGTTCGATGTCGCATCCAAAACGATGCACCCCGAATGGACCAGCCCCATCGGCCGAACGATGAACCTTGCGCTCAGCGACGATGGCCGCAAACTGGCATCGGTTCACGAAGATGGCCTCGTGAGAATCTGGGACATCGCCACCGGCAACGTGCTTGCCACGCTCGAAGGCCATCGCGGTTCGGTCACGTGCGTGACATTCACATCGGACGGCCAACGCATCGCCACCGGGGCCGCCGACGGCACGGTGAAGTTGTGGGCAAAGGGTAACTGACACGTCGCCTCGCCCCGCGAGAGGACGTCTTTGAGGTCCACGCAACTTCATAGCGAACTCTCTCACGCAGAGACGCAAAGTCGCAAAGAGGAAATGTTTAAAAATGATTTCTCAGCGTCTTTGCGGCTCTGCGTGAGAGAATTGGAACTTGACGCCACGGCGTGCAAGTGGACAATGTGCGAATGTCCCCTTCCTCGTTCGAGGCCTCTCCCATGCCTGCCACTGCGACTGCACCGAAGCCCAAACTTGGCCCGCCGACGGTGGCCGATCAGCCGATGTTCATCGGCGGAAAATGGGTCGAATCGGTTTCGGGCAAGACATTCACCACCGTGAACCCGGCGACCGGCGAGACGATTTGCCGCGTGGCGGAGGGCGATAGTGCGGACATCGACCTCGCCGTGAAAGCGGCGCGGAAGGCGTACGAAACCGGGCCGTGGTCGAAGATGAACCCGAGCGAACGCGGGCGGCTCATCAACAAACTTGCGGACGCAATCGAAGCGAATAAGAACGAACTCGCGTCGCTGGAAACGCTCGACAACGGCAAGCCGATCGGCGAATCGGTCGCCGCCGACCTGCCGCTCACGGTGCAATGTTACCGCTATTTCGCGGGCTGGGCGGACAAGAATCACGGCCACACCATCCCCATCGACGGCAATTATTTTTGTTACACGCGGCACGAACCGGTCGGCGTGGTCGGGCAGATTATCCCGTGGAATTTCCCCATGCTCATGCAAGCGTGGAAGTGGGCACCGGCGCTGGCGTGCGGAAATACACTGGTTTTGAAGCCCGCCGAGCAAACGCCGCTGACGGCACTCCGCATCGCGAAGCTCGCGCAGGACGTCGGCTTCCCCGATGGCGTCATCAACGTGGTGCCGGGTTACGGGCCGACTGCCGGTGCCGCGCTCGCCTCGCATATGGACGTGGACAAGATCGCGTTCACCGGTGAAACGGGCACGGGCAAAATCGTCATGACCGCCGCCGCGCAGAGCAACCTGAAGCGCGTCAGCCTCGAACTCGGCGGCAAATCGCCGAACGTCGTCTTCGCCGGTGCCGACCTCGACGCCGCCGTCGAAGGCGCGTATTTCGGCTTATTTTTCAACCAGGGACAGTGTTGCGTCGCCGGTTCGCGGCTGTTCGTCGAAGAGCGCGCGTACGATGAATTCGTTCACAAAATCGCGGCGAAAGCGAAGGGCCGCAAGATCGGCGACCCGTTCGATATTCGCACCGAACAGGGGCCGCAAGTCTCCGAAGAACAGATGCACCGCGTCAACGGCTACATCGACGCAGGCAAGAAAGACGGCGCACGGCTCGTCGCGGGTGGCGACACGACGAACCACCCGCGCGGCTACTTCGTGCAGCCGACGGTCTTCGCCGATGTGCAAGACGAGATGACGATCGCGCGCGAAGAAATCTTCGGCCCGGTGATGAGCATCTTGAAGTTCAAGAACATTGAGGAAGTCATAGAGCGCGGCAACCGCACGCACTTCGGCCTCG
>JAYSKW010001101.1:0-1246 GCA_043726085.1 Limnoglobus sp. | reverse complement strand
CCCGGCGGGTACGACTTATACGGGGAACTGCTGGCGCATTTGATCCGCGATGTCCGCAAAGATCTGAAAGCCCCGAAGTTGCCTTTCGTGATCGGCGTCATGGGGATCGGCGGTGAGAAAGAAGACAAGAAGGCACCGCAAATGTACTTCCGTCAGGCACAAGTCGCGCCACTGTTGTTGCCGGAGTTTAAGGGTAACGTGATGGCGGTGCAGACTGCGCCGTACTGGGACGACGACTTGGACGCACTGGCGCAGCGGATGGAGAAACTCAACGACAAAGTGAATCAGCAGGCCAAGAAAGACCCGAAGCCCACCTCCGAAGAGAAAGAGGCGGCTCGTAAGAAGGCCATCGCGGCGAACTTCACGCCGGAGGAATTGAAGCGCCTGAAGGGCGGCGTCTCCAACGGAGGCTATCACTACCTCGGTGCCGCGAAGATCCTGGCACCGATCGGCAAAGCCTTCGCCGAGGCGCTCGTCAGCCCCGTCAAATAGATTCGCGTCTGGACCTGTTCGGCGAACCGCTAGAATGTTCGCGTCGGGCTGCGTACGATTGCTTCGCACGGTACCGCGACGAACGAGATGCAACCCGATGGCCAAGAGCAAACCGGTCGAATCTGTAACGGTCGCGGCACCGGTCGCGCCGTCCGCGAGTTATACCGTCGTCGCGCGTCGCTATCGGCCTCAGCAACTCAGCGAACTCATCGGGCAGGAACACGTTGCGCAGGCTCTCACGAACGCGCTGAACTCGGGGCGTGTGGCGCATGCGTACTTGTTCACCGGTGCGCGGGGGGTGGGCAAAACGTCGTGTGCGCGGATTTTGGCGAAGGCGATGAACTGCGTCAAAGGACCGACGCCGACGCCTTGCGATGTCTGCGATATTTGCAAGTCGATCGCCACCGGCGACGATGTCGATGTGCTCGAAATCGACGGTGCGAGCAACAACAAAGTCGATGAAATTCGCGACTTACGCAGCAACGTCGGCTTCCGGCCGACCCGTGCGCGCTTCAAAATTTACATCATCGACGAAGTCCACATGCTGACGACGGGCGCGTTCAACGCGCTCCTGAAGACGCTCGAAGAACCGCCGCCACACGTCAAGTTCATCTTTGCCACGACGGAAATTCACAAGATACCGATCACGATTCTGTCGCGCTGCCAACGCTTCGACTTTGCGCAGGTGCGCACGCAAAAGATCTTCGAGGCACTGCAAAAAATCGTTGCGAAAGAGGGGCTGAAAGCGGACGAT
>JAYSKW010001100.1:0-5605 GCA_043726085.1 Limnoglobus sp. | reverse complement strand
GCGAATCCACTTCGCGTGGGCATCGTGCGTGCGAATAACGGCTTTTTTGTCGGTGTCCCACCACGTCAGCTTGCCATCGTATCCGCCGGAAACGAGCGTCTTTCCGGCGAGTGTCACGCCCGTAACGTAACTGCCGTGCGCGTACAAATCCTTCGGCTCGAACTTCGCCGCCACAAGGTCCGCTTCGGTCACTTTGAAGTCCGACGCGCCGAGGAAGACGCGATCCGAACCGGGCACGCGAATCACGGCAAACGTGATCACAGGCCGCGAATATTCCTTAACGAGCTTCAGCGATTCGGCATTCGGAGTTTTCATGGTGAATCAGGCCACCTGCGTTTCGGGGTTTGGCTTTCCAACTCGTGGGTTCGTTGTTGCGTAAATTTCGGCGAGTTTCTCGTAATTCGCAACGAGAGCTTCCAGACTCAGTCGGCCACCAAACTGAGGGGCCGCAATCTCGCAACCTGTCTCTTGCACTAAGCGAGACAAGAAATCGATCGCTTTCCGTGAGGCAATCACACCGGTCGACTCGACAAACCCTGTGGGGTGGATCGAGAAAACGTGGCCGTTTACACACCCGTTATCGGATTGAACTGACCCACTTTCGCGAAACAGCCGTGTCACCTGTTGCAAATCGAGCGGCTGAGCCACGATCACTTCGTGTCGACGGAGTGCGTCCGTGTCGAAGAATCCAAAGCAAATGCTCGCGAACATAAAGTACTCCAGCTGCTAGTTAAACGTATGAGCGCGATCGTGATACTGTTCGAGGATTCGGCGAGCCTTCACAGACACATGCCGGAGCTTGGTTTGGACAGCATTCCGGATAGCGCCATAATGGCCATAATCGTGAACTAACAACTGCGCCATAACAGACTCTTCAAAATTTCCAGATTGAATCTGCAAGAGTGCATTCGACACAGCTACAGGGTATTCATCCTCGTTTACTCCCCGGTCATGGATCATTGCCTCTTCGAATTCATGCACGATGACAGCCTGAACTCGATCGCGTAAATTCGCACTGAACCAGCTTGGCGAATTCAGAACCATGTGAGGAAAGTTCGGGTCGAGAACCGCCAAGTCCACATTGATCTCGGGAGTATAAACCTGGCCATGAACCGGCACCGAGTGAGTGCCACCGACTGCGGTCGAGACGGAGAACGGCTCCGTTTTTTATTGCGACCAAACTGAGAGATACCAACCATCTCCACAGGGACACCCATCTCAATCATCATTTGCCGAACTTCAATGTTGAGTCGGGCGTGGTTTGCATTGGCTTCGCGAATGATCTCCTCAGGTATCTTGTACATCGTACCGCGTCCAACTCTGTTTCCTGCGTTTAACGGTCGAATCGAAGTTACGCCATCAGCCAGTCGATCGAAAGTCGCCAACCGGGGACGGCGGGTTCGGCGTCGGCTTCTGAGCCGGAACGGAACGTTATCGGAACTTCGCTATCGGCCCGATACCGACGGACGACGCCCGCAATCGGATCGACGTCCCACACGACCAGCGTGCCCGCCTCGAAATACTCGGCGCGTTTTGCGGCAATCTCGGCATCGGCAACGGGACCGTAATCGTTCTCGCTGCGGACTTCGACCGCAAAGTCGGGCGGGCCAGGCACAAACCGCATGAGGTTGGTGGGTAGCGGGCCGGTGTAGTACGACGCATCGGGAGAGAACGACTCCCTGCCAGTCGACAATTCCGGGACCGCGAACCCGACGTTAGCAGTCAGAGCCACCCCGCGCCCCGTCGCATCGGCGTAGTCGTTCAATCGAAGGAAGATGCGCCCCGCGAGGATGCTTGGCCGATGACCGGAACACGCACCTTTGACAATTTTCCCTCCGATAAGTTCCGCGTTGCCGTCGTATCGCATCAGGTCGTCGAGCGTCTCTCTCACGCCAGCACGGCTTCGATTGGCTCGATGCCTGGCTCGACGAGCGGTACGGGCCGCGAGCCGACGTGGTAATCTTTGTCGTGTTTGATGCCGAGCGCGCTGTAAATCGTTGCGAACAGCGAACCGGCGTTCACTTCCTCGGCGATGACTTTGTTACCGAGCGCGTCGGTCTTGCCGTACACCGAACCGCCCTTGATGCCACACCCGGTAATCGAACTACTCCATGCGGCCGCGAAGTGGTCGCGGCCCAAACTCGAGTTGATCCCTGGCGTTCGACCGAACTCGGCGAGCGTGATAATCATCACGTCTTCGAGCAAGCCGCGATCTTTCAGGTCGTCGATCAGCGTCGCCATCACGTGATCGAGTTCGGGGACCATCTCTTGGTGCGTCTCGAAGTTCTGCCCGTGGCTATCCCACCAGGCGCGGGCGACGCGAACGAACGGCACGCCGGCTTCGACGAGTCGCCGCGCGATCAGCGCTTGTTCGCCGAACTGCGTGTGGCCGTACTTTTCGCGAACCTTCATCGGCTCCTGCGAAATATCGAACAGCTTTTCGCTCGCCATGATGCCGCGAACCCGCTCGTACGCTTCGTTATGGCTGCCCATCACCTCGGACTGGCGGCCCTTCATGAACTGCTTGCCGAGCAGGTCGCGCAGTTCCGCACGTTGCACGTGGTCGAGGTCGTTGATGCCGTCGAGCTTGCGGACGTATTCGGGGATGTTGTTCGTCGTCAGTTCCATCGGCGCGAAGCGGGCACCGAGAAAACCGGAATCGCCGGGGGCCATGCTGCGGCCTTCGGTCTGCGTGTAGAACGTCACGTAGTCGGGGACTTTGCTGTCGGCGCGCCCCATCTCGCGGGCCACGACGGCACCGAGGTCTGGGAACTTCAGGCTCGCCTCGTCCTTGCGGCCGCGCATCATCAGTTTCGCGCCGCTGCCGTGATCGCCGTTGCGGGTATTGAGGCCGCGAATCAGGCAGGTGTTCTTCATCCGTTTCGCCATCTCGGGCATCAGTTCGGAGATGTGAATGCCCGGCACATCGGTCGCGATCGCTCGGAACGGGCCACCCGTACTGGCACCCGGCTTCGGATCCCACGTTTCGAGTTGGCTGGCACCACCCGCGAGCCAGAACAAGATCACCCGCTTCTGTTTCTTCTTCAATTCGGAGGCAATCGCCGGCGAAGACAGCACGTTGACACCGGACATATCCGCGCACGCCATCGCACCGAGTGCCGCCGATGTGGCGAGGAACTTGCGCCGGTCGGGAGCCGCATGGTCGTAGAGATTGTTCATGGTTCGTGCGTCTCGTTTAGTGATTGAAACGGAATTCGGGGCAGGTCGCGAGCGCCCACAATACCTGCCGTTGGGCCTCGGGCGTGCGATCGGTTCGCGATGTCAAATAACCCGTCAGCGTGCGAATTTCGTCGTCGGTGGCCGGTCGGCCGAGTGCCGTATGAATGAACAGCTTCACCGTTTCGGCGGGTGTCTTTTCGAGTTTCGCACGGCCGAGCAGACTGCCACCGCCATCGGTGAGGAGTTCTTTCATCACGCGCTCGCCGTTGCTGAAGAAGAGCGCTTCGGAGACGCCGATCTGGAACGTGTCCGTCGGTTGCGCGATCATTGCGGCAATGCCACGGCCCGCCGATTCCGCTTGCTCGATTCGCTGCACGAATTCTTGCGGTTTCAGTGCGTCGTACGTTTTCGGGTCGGTCGTGGCAATTTTCAAAGACGTGCCGAGTTGCTGTGGCGTCAGTGGCCGCAACCGCGCGACGGCGAAGGTGCGGACGTCGGGGTGCGTTTCGCTCGGGTACTGGCTGCTTCGCGAATACGCTTTACTGATCGCGATGCCACGAATGAGCCGCTGCAAATCGTACTTGTGTGCGGCCATATCGCGGGCCAGCCAGTCGAGCAATTCGGGGTGCGTCGGCGGATTTTCCGAGTGCATCTGATCGAGCGGCATCACCATCCCAAGGCCGAACAGCCGGTGCCACAGGCGATTGACGATCGACTTCGCGAAGAACTCAGATTCTTTCGGTTGCAGCGCCGTTTGTACGAGTTTCGCACGCGCACTGAACGCGGGCACGCCGGGGGCGAGCTTCGCCGATTTCGCTTTCTCGGTCGCTTCCTTCTCGCGTTTTTGTTCGTCCTTGTTCGGCTCGCGGAGTGTATCCGTCTCGACGACCGCACCCGTCAGGAACATCAACTTCGCTGCCCGTTCGGGGCCTTTCGTCGGCTTAAACTTCACCACGCCCGAATCGCGTTCCGCGATGAACCCGCTCGCATCGTATGTCCGCGTCAGGAACGATTTCATCCCGAAGAAATGGTCTTGCGTCCAGTCCTTCACCAACGGGTGATCGTGACATTGCGCACAACTCACGTTCACGCCGAAGAACGACACGCTCACTTCATTCGTTAACTTATCCGCATCGATGAGGCGCGGGCGAAGGAACTCGGTCGAACCTTTCAACGCTTCGTCGGGGAGCATCATTTCGCGGAACATGCGATCCCACGGTCGGTTCTCTTTCATCGCCACATTTAGGTAGTCGCGGAGGCTGCCGTTCTTGCCGCCCGAGCCGGGCCGTTCGCTCAGCATCACATCGAACAGGATCGCCTGGTACCGTGCAAATGCGGGCGACGCGATCAAATGATCGACGAGCTTCGTACGCTTGTCCGCATCTTTCGATGCGAGGTACGCATCGCTTTCGCCAACCGTGGGAATGCGGCCAACAAGATCGAGCGTGAGGCGACGAACGATCGTGAGGTCGTCGGCTTGCGGTGCGGGCGTGACGTTTTCTTCGAGGAGCTTCGCATCGACGAGCCTGTCGATGACTTGTGGGATCGGCAGATTCGCTGGCGATAGTTCCGCCGCCTGAGAACGAAGCGACAACAAAACGACGAAAGAAAGTATGACAAACCGGAGGGTCATCATCGACGATGCTCCAACCGAGGCAAGTGATCCGAAGCAGACGCCGTTCGCGGCGAGCAGGCAGGTAGCATTGATAGTAACAACCTTAGTGCGTAAAGCTAGCCAAATTTCCGCTTCGTCAGATTTCATTCCAGGTATGGTAAGAGCCTCTACAATCCCGCGGTCCACCCATCGCTTGACCCCGCCGTATCATTAGCCGAAAATGCGTCATCCTGCCCAACCATTTCACTCAGGAGAATACCCGTGCTGATATTCGATGCTCACCTCGATCTTGCGATGAATGGCGTCGACTGGAACCGCGATATGCGCATGGCGGTCGCCGACATTCGCGTTCAAGAACGGCTCCTCGGTTTGACCGATCCCGGACGGCAAACGAATACGACGTCGTTCCCCGAACTGAAGCGCGCCGAAGTGAAAATCGGCGTGGCAACGTTAATTGCGCGGCTCGAACAACAAATCAATCACCCGCTCGGAATGACTTCGCCCGAAGCCTGTTACGCGATGGCACACGCGCACCTCGCGTATTATCGTGCGATGGAAAAGAGCGGCTACGTGAAAATGCTGCGGACGCGCGAAGCGTTCCGCACGCACGCCGATGCGGCACTGCGCGGGGACGACGTGCCGTTCGGTTTCGTGCTGAGTATGGAGTGCGCCGATGCGGTCCTCGACCCGGAAAACATCCGCGAGTGGTTCGACAACGGGCTGCGTGCGATCGGCATCACGCATTACGGCGCGAACCGCTACGGCGGTGGCACGCGCTGCGAAGTCGGGCTAGCGGTCGATGCCCTGCCG
>JAYSKW010001099.1:0-2986 GCA_043726085.1 Limnoglobus sp. | reverse complement strand
CCTACGGCATCTGGTGTGGTGAAAATGCAATCTGCCCCCGTGAACCGTTACTTAAGGAGGCTTCGGTTCCCGTGGACGACCCATTTGCTTTCGATCTCCCGCTGACCGACGCACGGCACCCGCTGCACGAACACCACATGTCGATGGCTCTGGAAGAAGCGATGACGGCCGCCGACGAGGATGAAGTCCCCGTCGGGGCGGTCATCGTTCATCCGGAAATGGGCATCATCGCACGGGCGCACAACCAACGCGAACGCCTGATCGACCCGACGGCGCACGCCGAGATGATCGCATTGACGCAGGCGTCGGCGTCGCTCGGCTCGTGGCGTTTGGAAAAGTGCATTCTGTACGTCACTCTCGAACCGTGCCCGATGTGTGCGGGGGCGATCGTGCAAGCCCGCGTGCCGATCGTCGTCTACGGCTGCACGGACTTCAAAGCGGGGGCGTGCCACACGCTGTATCAGATCACGAACGACCCGCGACTGAACCATCGCTGTGCGGTGATTGGTGGCGTGATGGCCGAATCGTGTTCGGCGATCTTGACCGCGTTCTTTGCCCAAAAGCGTGCGATGGGCAAAAAATAGCCCGCGCAACCGATGCAACCGTCGCACCGCCTCAACGAACTTTTCGCGCGAAGACAGGTTGGCCACCACTTGCTTTCGGTTCGTGGTAAACTGTTGAAATCGGCAAACCGTTTCCGGAGTGCGTGTCATGCGGATATCTGCGGCTCTTTTGCTCGTCGGCTTCTCAATCGTGCCCTCCGCGTACGGTCAATCGTCGGTCTACTCGAAGGCGGTGCCACCATCGGCAGCCACCCTCGATCAATTGAACCTCACGACGCAATGGACGACCGTGGTGCCAGTCGGCGGACGTTCGGACAGCGTCGGATTGGTGCAAGTCGTGCCGGGCGGGCAGATTTTCGTGCAGACGGTCGCCGGGTTGCTCGTCGCCATCGACGAGCGTACCGGTGCCCAGCAATGGACGCTGAAGTACGATTCGCCGAACGCGACAATTTACCCCATCGGCGTCAACGCTCGCTTCGTGTTTGCGGTCAACATCCTGAGGTTGTACTGCATCCAACGCTACACGGGGACGGTCGAATTCTCTTACAGTTTGCCGCTCATTCCCACCTCTGGGCCGACCGCCGACGATACGGGGTTTTACCTGATTCTGAACAGCCAGCGTATTGCCGCGTTCGATCTGCCATCGGCGATTAGCGTACCCGATAAAGCCCTCGCGGCCCTGAAAGCGAAGGGGGGAAGTATCGTCAACGACCCGAAAACGCGCAACCCCGCTGACATCGTCGCCGGTCGTTACCCGAGCGGCGCGCGGAAGTCGCTGTTCGCCGAAGATCGCTTTGAAGAGACGAAGATCACGCTCGCCACCGCCGAGCCATCGGGGAACGTCTCGCAGCGTACGCCCTCGCTTTCGGTGTTGCCGACCATGCAACCGCCGTATCGACTTTACGATGATAAAGGGCGGTACTTGAACAAGACGGAATCGGTCGGCCTCGCGTACAGTTTGCGACAGCCATACAGTTTCCAGGATCCCGCAACCGGCCAGATCCAACGAACGCCATCGTTATCGACCATGCCATCGATGGCCGCCGTCGCAGAGAAGACCAACCTGCGCGAACGCGGCTTGGAACCGCAGTTACGATGGGCATACGGTTCATCCGTTCGTTTGGCCTACCAACCGCTGACTACTCGAAGTCGCGTGTGGGCGACGAGCGATACGCCTGCGATCATCGCTTTGCAGAAAGAAGACAAGGTACCGCAAGTCGATGCGAAGATGCCCGATGCCGCGACGGCTGCGTCTGCCCAAGCCGACGATGTCGCGTACATCCCGCTCGATGGAGGAAACCTACTCGCGCTCGATCTGACGAGTGGCGGGAACGCGACGCTCCGACCCGTTTGGCGATCGAACGTCGGCGGCGTTCTGACGCGAAGCCCACTGGCAACCAACAACGGAATTTTCCAACCATCCGAGGGATCGGGTGTCGCGCGGATCGATCCGAAAACGGGCGATGTGACGTGGCGAACGCTTAGCACCGACGATTATCTACTCGCGGTCAACGACGAACTCGCATACGTCCGCAACCGACTCGGCCGCGTTCACGCGTACGACCGCAGCCGCGTGTCGGACTCTGTCACGAAGCGTGCCGTGGCACTGAGTTCGATCGATCTCGGCGAGTTCCGCATCCCGACGATGAACGAGCAAACCGACCGCATCTACCTCGCATCGGACAACGGCCTGATCGTCTGCCTTCGCGACAAAGCCGCGAAGTACAACAGCCCGATGACAGTCGCGCCACCGCTGCACAAACCGATCCTGGATCTCAAGAAGAAACCCGATGCGGCCGCAACCGCCGCCGAACCAGCACCGGCTCCGAAGACGCCTTAATTCAAGCCACGGATCGGGTCCGAGTGATAGATGTGATGCGGGCGATTCTCGGTGTCGGTCCACGCAGTCGTCTTCGGTAGCCCGAGCGAATCGTAGATCGTTGCGGCGAAGTTTTCGGGCGTCTGCGGATCGGTTGCGGGGTACGCGCCCTTCGCATCGGACGACCCAATCACGCGACCACCGACCACGCCACCGCCTGCGAGCCATAAACTCTGGACGGCACCCCAGTGGTCGCGTCCGGCCTGTTTGTAATGTGCGGGTAGTGTCGAAACCTTCGGCGTTCGCCCGAACTCGCCGAACATTACGATTAGAGTCGATTCGAGCAACCCGCGTTCCTGCAAATCGTCGAGCAATGCCGACAGCGCACGATCCGTCGGCGGAAACAGCTTCTCTTTGAGGTGCGGGAAGGCGTTCCCGTGCGTGTCCCACGTCTCGTTGTTGCCCAAGTTCACTTGCACGAGGTTCACCCCCGCTTCGACGAGGCGTGCAGACATTAGCAGACTCCAGCCGAACGCATTGCGGCCGTAACGGTCGAGTTCGCGCTCGCTGGCATGTTGCAAATCGAACGCTCTCCGCACGCGGC
>JAYSKW010001098.1:0-2042 GCA_043726085.1 Limnoglobus sp. | reverse complement strand
CGCGAGCGTCCAACCGCAACTCGAAGCGGTGCTGACGACCTTCGGCACATCGCTCGCCAACGACTCGGCGGACCTTTACGAAAACCTGCTGCGCGACTTGCGCAACCGCACCGACTTCGGCCGAAACGAAAATCTCGTTCACACGTTCCTCGCCGTGGCCCTCGGCGCGACGCAAACGGAATCGCTGACCGGCAAGCTCGATAACCTCGATGGCCACGCCTTCGCGGTCGCGACCGAAGCGGCCGGCCGCGGCGGCAATCGCCTGCTGAACACGATCGACACGCACTCCAAATCGTGGCCGAAAGAAGCGCGTACGAAGTGGGGTTTCCTGCTCGCCGCCGTTCGCCCCGAAGGCATGATGCGCGCCGCCCGCCACGCGATGTGGTTCGCCATCGGCGCAGCCGTCGCCTCCGCAGCCTGGTGGCTAATGCGGTAGATCCTGACGAGAACCAACGTTATCGTTGCGCGCCAACGTCAATGCAGAGCACCCGTCACGACTGTGGATTATCGCTCACCGAGCGATGAATTTCCTGGGCGGCGTGCGGGTGAGCAGAATGTCCACCCGGCTATTTCACCTCGTCGGGCTAACAAATCGACTTTAGTCGCTCAATCGTACTCCGAGGCGTTCTCGCAGGGCGGCGCGGACTTTGTCGCTGACGGGTATCCCGCCGATGTCGAGTTCGCATAATCTCGACAGATACGGCGATTCCGCGAGTGGCAGTAGTGCGTCGCCGCCGAGTAGCCGGTTGTTCGACAAGTCGAGCCAGTTGAGCCGGGCGAGTCGCGGCGATGTGGCAATCATTCGGGCAGTGTCGGCGCGGAGTGCGCAACTCGCGATGCCCAGACCCGAGAGTCGCCACGAGGCTTCGTTGAGGATCGCTTCGATGCTACTCTCCGCGATGCCAGTGTTCGCGAGCGTCAGGATACGCAAGTTCGCGAAGCACGCCGATTCGACGAGACTGCGAACGCCGATGTGGGTGATCGCTTCGCCTTCGGTCTCGTCCAAATCGAGGTTGTTATGCGAAAGGTGCAACGTGTTCAGATGGCGAAATCGCCCCGATCGCGCGAGCACTTGCAACGAGACATCGTCGAGATAGTTCCGCGACAGCGACAACCACGTGAGGCCGTCCGCCCACGGGGCTTCGCACAACATGCGAACGCCTTCGGTTCGCAGGTAATTATCGTCGAGATCGAGCAACCGCAGCGACGGCGGCCCTTGCACGAGACAGAGCGGTTCGAGCGTCGAAGCGGGAATCGTGCCGCCGTGAGCGCGCAGTTCAGTCGCTTGCGTCCAGAACCGCGAGTTCGCAACGGTCACCATATTCGCACGTGCCGAACCGCAGCGGTTCATTTCGAGTTGCTTCAGGTTTTCGCACGCCCTCGAGCCGAGTACGCGCTCGAGCGAAATCCCCGCGAGTGGCGTTCCCGAAACATCCAGCCGTTCGAGCCGGATCGCCGGATCGGCGCGCACGAACGCTCGCCACGCATCGGGGGCAATCGGATTGTCGGAGATATCCAGTTGCTTCAACTTCGCGAACGCAGCAAGAAAATACCCGAGGCCATTGCCATTCAACCCGCAATCGTACGCCATCAGCGATTCGAGCGAACGCCCCGCAAAGAGTTCGAGGAACTCGGTATCATTGATCGTTTCACACCCACTACTGTTGGTGCGACCACTGATGGCGAGATGCGTCAGTTGGTCGCGAACGGGGGAATTCCAGAACAGTTCGCCGATGTTGGCCAAGCCGTGTAGTCGCAACAAATCCAGCGATTTCAGCCTCGGCCAACCACTTTGAAATATCTGGCGTAAGAAATTGGTACGATTCGCCCACCCAGAACAATCGGCATGAGTGAGACGGTTCGACCAACTCGAATTGTTTACACTCCGTAAGTCCATCTCACGGAATGTGCCGATTTCAGCTGTATGTTCGTGCAAAAACGCTTCGGATACGCCGTACGGATCGGCGGTCAGGCTTTGCACGAAACCGCGTGCGAATTCCCACTCGGTCATCTCGGGGCGCGATTTGCCGAGCCAACGATCT
>JAYSKW010001097.1:0-3668 GCA_043726085.1 Limnoglobus sp. | reverse complement strand
GCAAACCGGCGGTACTCAGCCGCACGGTCAGACCCGCTGCTACCGCGAAGCCGGAGTTGATCGGGTCGAGCGTGTGGCTCGCTTCGACGGCAATCGCGTTGTTGCCGGGCTTCAACAAGGCACGCACGGGGAATGCAAAGACGCGCCGAGTGAAGAACTTCGGCGTGCTCTCGCCGACGAGTGTACCGTTGAGCCAGACTTTGAACGTGGTCACGCAGCCAATATCGAGTGTCACCTCGCCGGTTGGAAACTCCTTCAAATCGAATGTGCGGCGAAAGCGTCGGGTACACGCCGGCACGTTCGTTTCCGAAAGTGCATCGCGGCCCTCATCGTGCCAGAGCCACACAGCACCGGCACGACCCGTCGTTCGTCCTTCCCCACCTTCGTATTTCGCGATCGTGTTCATCTTGAAGAACAAGTTATTTGCAATCTCGAACGTCGCGGGGTTTATCGGCAGTGACTGAAACAGCACGCCGACTTGGCAGGTTGCAAAGGCATTGTTGCGAATCCGAACGGGGGATTTTGAAGCTGCGTTGCTGTAGACGATCGCTTGATTCGCACCCGAAAAGCGATTCGCGGTGATCGCCACATCGTTGAGTTCGCCACCGAGTTCGACCGCCGGTGCGAACGGCCCTTCCCAACGACACTCATCGACGCGAAGGTGTTTCGTCGAACCGAGTAGCAAAATTCCCTGCGTCTCTTTCGCGGTTAGGAATCGCAGTTTGTTTAAGATAATCGGGCTGGCCGCGTTCGCTGCGCAGCCATCCAGCCGCAGTGCCGTGCGGAACCCTTCGATGCTCGAATTGGCGAAGCGTAACCCGGCTACGCTACCCTTCAATTCCACTGCCGTCCCCGATTCTCCGATGAACGCAATGTGCGAGATGGTCAACCCCTCGGCGTTCTCGATGCGCATCGCCGGTTTATCGACAGACGCAGATCGCCAGCGGATCGGGGCGTTTTCCGGCCAGCCTTGGATCGTCACTTTCGTTGGAATCCCAATTAATTCGAGCGATTCCGTGTGTTCCTTTGCAACAATCAAGATTCGGTCGCCAGACTTTGCCACAGCGAGCGCATCGCGAACCGTCGCGTATTGGGCCGTCGCACCGACGACCAAACTCCCTACTGGAACGGGTATGGTGGGCGGAGCGATGACTGGCGCGGGTTGAGTCGCATCCGGCTTGGTTTCAACGATCTTCGGAACCGAGAAGGGATTGGCGAACACCGCAACCAGCGCTGCAACGATGGCAGTGAGAACCATCCCGGCCGCAGCGATCCAGAGCCATTTTTTCTTGTCGCTCAGGACTGTTGTTTCATCTGGTAGTTGCGGAGCGGCCATGCGACCGCTCCGTTGGATTTGCCGAACGCGCGAACCACCGGGCAGGTTGCTGTCCAATTGGATTCGCGAACTCGGTTTCGGCCCCTGGCTGCGTGGCCCACCGGTCGCTGGGCCGTTGCCGTAGATCGACATCGTCGGGAAATAATCGTCGCTCGGTGGCACTGGCGGATCGGGCAGAAACGGGGCCAACGCTTCGACGACATCTTCGGGGTGCGTGTAACGGTCTTCGGGCGCTTTCCGCATCATCGTCCGCAAGACTTCCAAGATCGGTTCGGACACACCTTCCGGTGGGTCGGGGTTTTGAAATTGATGCCCGAGGAGTTTCTGCGCGATCGTCCGATCGTCGAACGGCGCGCGTCCCGCGAGCAGATAGTAAAACGTCGCACCGAGGCTGTAGATGTCCGCACGAATGTCGATCGAATCCGACTGGAGCGCTTGCTCTGGAGCCAGATAATCCGCCGTGCCGATGATCGTGTTCCCACTCAGATTGCGAGTGAGATTTTCGTTCGTTCCTTCATGCGCGTAGCGCACGAGGCCGAGGTCGAGTATCCGTATCGCGCCCGCACGGTCGAGCAACAGGTTGCTCGGTTTCAAGTCGCGGTGAATCAGCCCGCAATCGGAGATGTGCTGCAAGCCACTTGCGGTTTGCGAGATGTAGTTTGCCGCTTGTTCGGGCGGCAATGGCCCCAGCTTTTTCACTAAATCGTGCAGGTTCACCCCGTCGACGTAGTCCATCACGATGTAGTGATACTTACCCTCGGCCTGATCGAAATCGTGCGCTCGCACGACATTCGGGTGGTTGACCGAAGCCGCCGCGCGCGCTTCCCGGATGAATCGCGAGATCGCGCTCGGGTCGTTCCCCTCGCTCACGTGCAACAGTTTCAGCGCGACCCAATGCCGCATGACCACGTGCTCGCACAGAAACACCTGGCTCATCCCGCCAGAGCCGAGCGGCCGCAATACTTTATACTTCCCGATGAAAAAGTTTTTGTATCGACCCTTCAACAGGTGATCGGCTTGAAACGACGTGAGTAGGCCGTCTTGGAGCATCTTTCGGGCGAGTTTGATCGCCGTCATTCCTTCGAGATTTTCCAAACTGATCAGATACCGATCCAACGCATCCTCTTCCAGCAACTTACTGCTACGAAGGAGAATCAAAAAGTCATGTGACGTCGTCGGTATCGACATGCGTAGTTTCCAAACCGATGGTGGCACGGTGCGCGACCGCCTTATCGGTTTTGTAATATTTGCACGAAAAGTCGATTTAGGGGAGATGGCGATAGCGAAAAAATCGCAACGATTTCGCAAATCGTAACGAATCTGCCCCGAACTGCGATTATTCGGGCGAATGCATCTGACCTCACGAAGGACGGCTCATGATGTTCGCCCATCACTTCGCACACCGGTAGTGGTGAGTAGAAAGCCGATGCCGAGAGCGAGCGAGGAGAGTCGTATGAAGTCGCCTTTATCGTGGGGATTTTGGTAGAAGGCTCGCCCAGTCGATTTTGCCTGATATTAACGCGAACCCAGAAGCGGGGTAGCCGCATGATTCGACATATGCCAAGATATCGTTGGCCTCTTCAAATCGCGTAATTTCGTTTCGTGTGTAGGCCTGCCGATTGCGACGATCTTTTTCGTGGAATTCCTCCAATGGAAGATGTATGCTTAGTGCCAAGGGTAGACCGCAAGAGTATTGACGAGGCTTCCTGCCTGGCAAACGCAATGTACTGATTTGCCAGAGCGAAGCTGTTGTACAAATTCGTTGCTGGTCATTGCCGTGAGTCTCTGTGTGAGACAATTTTGACTTCGACTGAATTACGCGATGGCTTGTTCGATCCAGCCGCCGCCGAGGACGTGGGTGCCGTCGTAGAAGGTCACGGCTTGGCCGGGCGTGACGGCCGACTGCGGCTCGCCGAACTCGACCGTCGCGCCGCCATCGGGGGTGGCCCGAATGTGCGCCGGGCCGCCGGGGTGACGGTAACGAATCTTCGCCACGCACGCCAGCGATTCGGTCGGCGGGTCGATCAACCAGTTAATCCGCGAAGCGACCAGCCCGCTCGAAATCAGTTCGGATTCGTCGCCGACGACCACGGTGTTCGTGCTCGGAAGAATCTCCAGTACGAACCGTTTCTTGCCACCGCCGCCGACACCGAGGCCCTTCCGCTGGCCGATGGTGAAGCGGTCGATGCCGTCGTGTTCGCCCAAAATTGTGCCATCTTTCTCGGCAATCGTACCGACCGCCATCGCTTCGGGGCGACGTTTGCGAACGACATCGACGTGGTTGCCGGTCGGCACGAAACAGATTTCCACGCTGTCCGGTTTGACGGCGACA
>JAYSKW010001096.1:0-3758 GCA_043726085.1 Limnoglobus sp. | reverse complement strand
TGTTGCACCCACGCAAGTCGTAGACCCCACTGGTGTCGTGACACCGGGGATGGTTAATTCTGCGCCAGTGGCCGTTGCTCCGGTTCAACAACCGGTTTTGCGTTAAATAATCCCTTTCACCACGTCGCCGCGGCTGGCGGGTAGTGGCCGGCCTTGGGCGTCGCGAATTTCGGATGCGGGGTCGATGCCGAGCGCGTGCAAGATCGTTGCGGTCAGGTCTTGCGGTGTGACTTTGCCTTCTTTCGGGTACGCGCCGATGGCGTCCGATGCGCCGTAGGCTTGCCCGCCTTTGATACCGCCACCTGCGAGTGCCACCGAGAAAACGTGCCCCCAATGGTCGCGGCCGCCGCGACCATTGACGCGCGGCGTTCGGCCAAATTCCGACATGCATACCACGAGCGTTTCATCCAACATTCCGCGTTCGTCGAGGTCGTTGACGAGCGCCGAAAACGATTGATCGAGCGTTGGTGCCAACACCGTTTTGAGGCGTACATTCTCTTGCGCGTGCGTGTCCCAACACGGCGCATCCGATGGTTCATCCGGCCCGCGAAACCAATTCACCTGCACCAACGACACGCCCGCTTCGATGAGTCGGCGCGCGAGCAAACAGCTTTGCCCGAAGTGGTGGCGACCGTAACGATCCCGCACGCCGACCGATTCGCGGTTGAGATCGTACGCCATTCTTGCTTGTGGGGAACCGAGTAAATCGAAGGCTTGCGTCGTGTGTCGATCGTACTGCCCGACGGGGCCAGCGGTGGTACTGGCGAGGCTGCGGTCGAAGCGTTGCAAGAGGTCGCGGCGATCGCTGAGGCGGCCGAGTGGCACGTCGGCCATCAGCGTGAATTCGGGGATGCGAAACTGCGGCGAGGCGGGTTCGCAGCGGAATAGCCACGGGTCGCTGGCGCGGCCGAGGAAGCCGGCATCTTGGCCCGGCCAGACGGAATTATCGGTGTTGAAAATGTGTATCGGCAGCCGCACCGCGCCCGGCATCCCGTGCTTGTCCCCCGCGATTCGCCGCACCAAACTCGCCAGCGTCGGCCAGTCGTTCGGCGGGCCGGGGTTGACGTTCTCCGCGTTCATCGGCGCGTGCGGCACGCCGGTCAGCATGGCATATCCACTCGACGAATGCGCATTGTCGCCGGTGGACATCGCCCGCACGAAACAGAGTTTGTCGGCCTGTTGCGCGAGCTTCGGGAACAGCGAACAGATATTCACGCCGGGCACGTTGGTCGCGATTGGGCCGAACTCACCGCGAATCGTTTCGAGCGCATCGGGCTTCGGATCCCACGTCGAATGCTGAGGTGGCCCGCCGAGCATGAACAGCACGATGCAATTCTTCGCCCGCTTTGCAGAAGTCGGTGAACTCGCCTGAATCCGACTCAACGTGGGCAACGACAGCCCGAGCGCAGCCAGGCCGCCGGCACGGAAGACTTCGCGGCGCGACACGCCATCGCATAGCGACGCAGACGATTCGCGGATACTCAACATGAGAGGCCATCCTCCGGACGATTGGGAGTGCAAAACGCGCAGTTCGGCGGGATGTTTTAGAGAGTACCCGATATTCGGACCGCAAGCAAGCCTGCGAAGTACGATCTGCGAGGTCTGACTGACAACGATCCACTATTAACAATCAACTACTTTTCACGATGAGTCGTTGCTAGTGATTAGTGGTTAGTTGTGAGTACGGAAGCAGCGGCGTTGATCGCACTGGAATGTAATGACGAGCCTCAATCGGAGATCTGGGCGTTAAGCTTCGAGATGCAAAAAATGATTGCAAACATGCATCAGGTAGTCGTCGATGAATGTAATTTACGACGAGACCTCTGGCAAGCTACCCGGCCGAGTGGCCTCGAATTCTCGGGCAGCCGGTAACAATTCCTGTTCCATGTACTCGTAGAACCAGTGAAGGTCCACCAGAACCACACCCATCCGATACCAGAGCTGCGGATGCTCTTGCCAGAACCGCTTGTTTACCGTCAGGGCGTTGTACAGCAGCGTGCCGTGGTTCATGTTGCCGCCAGCGAACGGGTCCACCAACTCCAGTACGTCGAGGGCCATCGGCATCAGGACCGGCAAACTGATCTGCTGGCCCAGCATGAACCGCAGATCCTCCGCAGTAAACTCCCGGAGCGGCTTCCGTCGGGCCTCCTCAACGGCAACTTGCCACGGGTGATCCGGTTCGTCCCAGGAGACACCTTCGAGTTGGTCAAGTGACTTCACGTCCCAGACGACGCCTTCCATACGAGCCTCACTTGCCGACTAACAAGTTATTCTGCAACTTGACCTCGATACAATGCGTTCTTACTTTGACCTATTTCAACGCAACATCGCAAGGAAGGTGTTCGTTTTCAAACGGTCGAGCCATTGCGTCGAGTTTCACCAAGGTTCGCCTTATTTGCGGTCGGTTCCCCACTCATAACACTTCGATGAGATAGGTAGTCAGCCAAATGTCGAGTTGTTGGAACCGTGCCTTCAGACGCTCCTTGGCGGCGACAAAATACTCGCGGCTCTCTGTCCCATCGGGTGCGTCTACAAAAACGCGGATAAGGTCGTCGCGATAACTCTGCCCGTCCAACCGCCAACGTCCACGAATTGTCTGCGTCTCGCACGAGAAGGCCCCAAATTACTCCTCGAACTCGATCAACGGATCGACTACCGCCGCGTCGGGGATAGGCGTACCGTTGTTAAACCGCAGTGGGAGCAAGACCTCGAAACGCCGTACGATTCTGCTCATAGGTGGCCGGGCCTTCGGGGGTGAACGAGACGCTCTGGACTGCCAGATACGATAGCGCGTCCTCGGGCACGAGCATTTCCCCGGTCGGCCAGCTCTTGAAGCTGAACCGCCCCGCGAGTTGAGCCAGCGCCGACCGCTTGGATTCGGCGTTCGAGAAACGAATGAGGATCTTACAGAAAATATACCCTTCCACGCAGTGCCAAAAAGTGTATCGACAACGCTTAATTAGATTTGATCCATCGTCCATCGCGATGTCAAGCCTCGAAATGCAAAATGCAGGAAGTTCCCACGGACGTTCGTACAACGCCCATACGTTCGGCGGGAAGTTAAAGGTCGCACCCGATATTCGGACCGCAAGCAAGCCTGCGAAGCACGATCTGCGGCGACAGCAAAGCCGTCAAACTGGTCTAAGAGTCGGTGCCTCCGACTTCATTTCTGAAACAGCGAACTCTTCCAGATGCCGAGTTTGTTAAGCCAGAACTGCCAGACGGCGCGGAGCGTTTCGAGGCCGTACTTCGTGCTGCGCCCGAAGTTGATCTGGCTCGCTTCGTTGAAGTACCGCACCGGCACGGGGACGTCGCCGAGGCGGAAGCCGAAGTGGACGGCTTGCACCAGGAATTGCGTGTCGAAGACGAAGTCGTTGCTGTTGTGGTCGAACGGGATGGTTTCGAGAACTTGCCTACGGTAGACGCGAAACCCGCTATGGAACTCGCCGAGGTTTTGACCGAGTGCGACGTTCTCGAACATCGTCAGCCCGCGATTGCAGATGTACTTCCACCACGGCATCCCGCATTTCAGGGCTTCTTTTCGAGAGCGAACGCGGTTCCCGAGTACGACATCGCAGATGCCGAGTTCGACGATACCCACCGCGTGCGGGATCACCCGCGCATCGTATTGATAGTCCGGATGGATCATCACGATGACATCCGCGCCGCGTTCGAGGCAGTAGCGGTAGCAGGTTTTTTGGTTGCCGCCATAGCCGAGGTTCTGCGGGTGAACGATCACCGTCAGCCCCATTTGTTTC
>JAYSKW010001095.1:0-2592 GCA_043726085.1 Limnoglobus sp. | reverse complement strand
CATCGTGGAACGATTGCCATTCCTCGAAGGCATGGTCGCAGGCATCGCAAACGTAGTCGTAGGTCGGCACGTTCAAACTCCTCCGGCTGGCGGTTCGCTGGCCACGATCACACTCGCCGGGCGCAACACGCGATCGTGCAGCATGAACCCGTGCTGGAGCACTTGGAAAATCGTACCGGGCGCGATGTCGTTGGTCGGTTGTTCCATTACGGCCTGATGCCGGTTCGGGTCGAATGTCGTGCCTTGCTCGATGGCCATTTTCGTGACGCCGTGCCGTTTGAGCACGTCGAGGAACAGGCTGATCGTCGCATGGACACCTTGCGCGAGCGGGCCGGTTTCGCCCGCCTTCTTGCCGGCTTCGATGGCACGATCGAGGTTGTCCATCGTAGCGAGCAAATCGTGCGCGAGCGGCTCCTGTGCGAACTTCCGCTGTCGCTCGGCATCCTGCAACAGGCGTTTCCGCGCGTTGTCGAAGTCGGCGAGCAAGAGCTTATACTCGGCAATCTGCCGGTACGCTTTCTCTAACTCCGCCCGTACGGGATCGGCCGCCTCAAGCGGGATCGGTTCGATTTCAAATTCTTCGTTCATCGTGGTTTCGTCTCGTCGTGTGTGCGTCATTTCGCGGGTGTGTTGATGTCGCTCAGTTCTGCGATTTCCTTCGCCCAATAGCTCGGCAGGCGATTCCAGGGGTTGTTGCTTTTCGCATCGGTCGCGTAGAAGTAGCCGATTTTTTGTTCCTTCGCACGCTTCATGTGCCGGAGCGTATCGCAGTCGTAAACGAGTGCGGCGAACCGCTCGGGTGCAAACGTTTTCGCCCACGCGGGGTTCGTGTATGTTTTGAAAGCCGCCATGCGATCCTTGGTGTTTCCGGAATCTTCACTTTCAAATACCACCACAACATCCATGATACGCTTGCGATCCTTCAACAGATACTCTTGCGCACACGGCACGCCCGGATTGCCAACGATGCGAGGCTGACCGGGTGCGTCGTCGGTTTCTTTCCACTTGGTGACGGCCATTACGTGTTCGCGAATCTCGGCATAATATGGCACATCCTTCGCCTGCGACGATTGTTCGTCGATGAAGAAGCCGCCGAGTTCGGGGTAGTGCTTCCAGTAACTCGCGATGTTCTGCTTCACGGTCGCGATTAGCGCTTTGCCGTATTTTGTAGAAACATACGCGAGCAGGTGCATCTTCTTCGCGGCCGCACGTTCGGCAATCTTGCGATACTCTTCGTTCGCGGTGTCGCCCGGGACGCCGGAGTCCAAATTAAAGATCGGCACGATCTCAATACCTTTCGCCGGATCGTGCGCGGCAATCAACTTCTCCCATTCCTTGAGTCCATCGCCCACAGGATAGAAGTACGCCGGTACCAGCAACCGCAGCCGAAACGGTGTATCCGTCTGCCCGAACGCACTGCCAACCAGTACGAAAGACGCGATTATAGCGAGCACAATTCGCATCGGGGAAGTCTCTTTTCGTTACTTCTTCTCGTCGGTGACGATCCAGTCCTTGAGCTTGTGGAAGAAGCTCTTTTTCGGCGGCGGGCCGACTTCTTTGCGCTCGATTTCGGCGAGTGCGCGGAACAGCGTTTCTTGCTCAGGGGAGATCACTTGCGGGGTGTCGATGATGACCTGAATGAGCAAGTCGCCGCGCTTGTTGGCGTTGCGGCGGGTGGGCATGCCGTGGCCGGTGACGCGCAGGATTTCGTGCGTCTGGACGCCGCGTGCGAGGTCGTAGCGGACCTTGTCGCCGGTGAGTGTGGTGATCTCGATCGGCCCGCCGAGTGCGGCCTGGCTGAACGTGATCGGCCACTGGCAGACGAGGTTCTGCCCGTCGCGTTGGAAGAAGCGATGGTCCTTGACGCGAATCACGAATTCGAGGTCGCCGCGTTTTGCACCGGGGTCGCCGGCGTCGCCTTGGCCGCTGTACTTGATGCGGTCGCCCGAATCGACGCCCGGCGGAATCTCGACGTCGATCGACTTCCGCACCGTACTCCGGCCCGCGCCGCGACAGGCTCCGCACGGGTCGGGGTTAATCATGCCGCGACCGCTACAGGTGCTGCACGGCGTTTGTACCTGAAAAATACCCTGCCGCTGAATCACGACGCCCTGGCCACCGCAACGGCGACACGGGTTCGGCTTCGTGCCCGGCTTCGCACCGGTGCCCGTACAGACTTCGCACGGGTCTTCGCGTTGCAGGGTGATCGAGCGCTTGATGCCGGTAATCGCCTCGCGCAAATCGATGTCGAGAACCGCCTGGATGTCGCGGCCCGCTTGCGGCCCACCTGCGGAACGTCGCCCGCCCCCACCGCCGCCGCCGAAAAAGTTGCCGAGGATGTCACCGAAGAGATCCGACAAGTCGACCGTACCACCGCTGAAACCGCCCCCGCTACCGTTCAGGCCCGCATGGCCGAAACGGTCGTACGTGGCGCGCTTCTCCGCATCGCTGAGAACTTCAAACGCCTCGGAGGCTTCCTTGAATTTCTCGGCGGCTTCGGGGTCGCCGTGGTTGCGGTCGGGGTGAAACTGCATCGCCAGCTTGCGGAACGACTTCTTGATGTCGTCGCCGCCCGCATCCTTCGCGACGCTC
>JAYSKW010001094.1:0-1294 GCA_043726085.1 Limnoglobus sp. | reverse complement strand
ACAACAGCACCGCCAACACGGTGGCCACGAGCGATAGCACGGCGGCAATCGCCCCGACGCCCCACTGTTGTTTTTCAAAGAGTTCCAAGCCGAAATACGCGATCAGCGGGCCGAACGTGAAGCCGATGCCGAACGCTGCGCCGATCAGCGCCATGCCCTTCGCTCGCTTCTCCGGCGTCGTGCAATCGGCGATTACCGCCGCCGCCGTGCCGATCGTGGCACCCGCCGCCCCTGCGCCGATTCGCGAGATCAGCATCAGGCACAACGCGAGTACCGACGACTCTTTCGGCAACGAAACGGCGAACGCGAACAGCGTGTAAAAGACGATCGAGCCGAGCAAGCCGAGGATCAGGATCGGACGGCGGCCGATGCGGTCCGACATACGGCCCCACATCGGCGAGAGTAGGAATTGCATCACGGAGAACGAGGAAAACAGCGTGCCAATAATGACGCCGCGGAGTTCCTTCGAGTAACCGGTCATGTACTCGTCGGCAAGTCGCGGCATGATCGGCAGCACGATCCCGAAGCCGAGAAGGTCGATAAACACGACGAGAAACACGATAAACATCGCGGTCTTCGGCGGGCCGGTCGGCGCAGGTGCGGGTAGCGTCGTGTCGTTCATGCGCGTTGGTATCGTTCTTCGTGCGGGTGGCAGTGCAACAGCATCAGTAAAGATACGCCGCAGCCCCCACCCGGCCCACCCTGCTTTCGTTTACGTGGGAAATGACGGTCGGAAATACTTTTTAAAAACCGACGATATTTCTGTTGACTATCGATTCTAGAGCAGTCATTATCGATTTACACCAACACTTCAATCTGAAGTGCGTTTCCAATTCAGAGGCTCTTATGCGTAAGTTTCTGTCGGTCGTCTGTTTCTGAGCGGGGTTGCTCGCGATCATCCTCTGCATGAGCAAAACGGCGTGGTCTGTACCTGGGAAAGAGTTTTGCACGTCAATCCAATGCAATATTCTGCCTATGCCGATGGTGCCGGCAGGTGTTGTTACGGCGGTGGCAGCCACGGCTTTTGTTATACCGCCTTCGATAAAACGTGTGTGGGTATCAGTACATTTAACTGTGCCGGAGTTTACTTCATCAATAACTGCAAAACTGAAACAAAAGAAACCTGCAACTTCACTCGCCCGCATTGTACAAGCAACTCCCCATAATTTAACTGTTACCCAATTCAATCTACTCTTTACGTTTTACGCAGTTGCCCGTTTGGGCAGTTGGTAGAGCGGATCGCTGAGATAGGCTCGCACGGCGTCCCGGATGATTCGCATTTTGGCGTCGAACC
>JAYSKW010001093.1:0-6531 GCA_043726085.1 Limnoglobus sp. | reverse complement strand
GGTTCGACGCCAAAATGCGAATCATCCGGGACGCCGTGCGAGCCTATCTCAGCGATCCGCTCTACCGACTCCCAAACCGGGCAACTGCGTAAAACGTATTCTATTTTCTTCGATAAAATCATTCTCACTCGTAGAGGTCACCTTGCCGAAACGTCATTTTGTGAACTACGAAAATCGCAAGCAACCGCTGTTGAGCCGGTGGGCGTTCGCCCGTCGCATGGCGGGTTACTTCGGGGCGTCGTTCCTGCTCGTCGGCGTATCGCTGCTCGGCGGTATGTTCGGTTACCATTGGCTCGAAAGTATGGAGTGGATCGATGCCTTCGCGAATGCCGCGATGATCCTCTCGGGGATGGGGCCACTCGAGCCGGTCAAGACGTGGAACGGCAAGCTGTTCGCCGGACTCTACGCCCTCTACAGCGGCCTCATATTGATCCTCGTCGCGGGCCTGATCCTCGCCCCCGTCGTTCACCGCATCCTGCATCGCTTCCACCTGGAATAGAAGTGTAGGAGGCATCCCATGGCAAACAGTCCGTGGCCGGTGCGACTTGCGTCGATCGCTATCGTGCTGTTCGCGTTAGGGTTCGCAGGTCGGTTCGGGTTTGAATATCCGAGAACGATCGGAATTCAGATCGTGTTTTACGGGGCTGGACTGTTCGTGCTGTTAATCCTCTGGATGCGTACAGCCGATATGGGGCCACGGGGAATACTTGCGTTCGTGGGATGGCTAACGATTGCTCTACTTTGCGGGATTGCCATACTCACGTCGGCACCGAAGTAACCGCTTTCATTTCGTGCGCTGGAGTGACGGATTCAAAAGAGGTTACGGAAATCTGGCACTGCTTTGCAAAAGCGGCGAGCGGGTAAAACCGCTCCGGGGGTTCAAATCCTCCCTCCGTTTCAATGGTCCCCGATCGCTCTCTTTCGCCCTCAAAACCCTGGATTTACAGGGGTTTGTTGCTTTCCGGTTGGCTAATACAGCAATCATGTCGTTGTGTTCACCACCATGACATCGACGCCGGGGATGGCGTCGAGGATGCGGTCGAGCAGCGATGCGCCGAACCAGCGGCGGTACCACGGTCGTCGAGGGAAGCCCATTACGATGTGCGTGATGCCGTATTCGGCGACGAAACCTGCCACTGCGGATGCAAAATCTGGCCCCTTGAACCGCATCGGGATGCCGTAGAGTTGCTGCGCGAGTGCGAGCGAATCGGCCAGCCTGCGCTCGGTAGCGGCATCGATCTTTTCGGTTCGCTCTTTCGGCGTTTGAACGTAAACCGCGTACCACGGCGCACCGAGCCGCGAGGCCAGTCGTGCGCCTTTTCGCATCAGACGCAGTGCGTTCGGGCTGGCACTGGAGATGCAAACCATCACGCGCTCGGAGGTGTTCGCCTGCGCTGAGCCATCGCGTTCCTGGCGTCGTCGGTCGAGGAGATGCGCCACATGCTCGAGCGCGATTTCCCGAAGCTGGTTGAGGTTGGGTTCCGTGAAGAAGTTGCCTAACGCCCGCTCGATTCGCTCGGCAGGATAGATTTTCCCTGCCCGCATTCGCTCCTGCAAATCTTCGGCGGGAAGGTCCACATTCACGACCTGATTCGCCTGCGCGAGAACGTGATCCGGCACGCGCTCCTTCACTTTCACACCCGTGAATTGCTCGACCATCTCGTACAGGCTTTCGAGGTGCTGGATGTTCATCGTGGTAATCACGCTGACACCACTGCGGAGCAATTCCTCGACGTCCTGATAGCGTTTCGCATGGCGACTGCCGGGGGAATTCGTATGCGCGAGTTCGTCGACGAGCACGACCGTGGGCCGACGTTTCAGAACGGAATCGAGGTCCATTTCTTCGAGCACGACTGCGCGGTATTCGACTTTCCGGCGAGGGAGTTGTTCGAGATCGCCGATCATTGCGACCGTCTCGGCGCGACCGTGCGTTTCGACGACCCCGATGACGACGTCGACGCCTTGTCGCTTGAGTCGCTGGCCTTCTTGCAGCATCTCGTACGTCTTGCCCACACCGGGCGCAAACCCGAGATACACCTTTAGCCGCCCCTGTTTTTGCTCTCGGAGTAGCGCCAGAAATCGTTCGGGGTTGGGTCGCGTTTCGTCGGTAGTCATGCGGTCTCCCTCTCGATCCAGACGGGCAGCGTCATCCGGAACGTGGTGCCCTCGCCGGGGGTACTTTCGCAGGTAATCTCGCCTTTGTGCGCGGTCATCACTTCCTTTACGATCGCCAACCCGAGCCCGGTGCCGGCCTCGTCGCTTTGGCCGGGGATGCGAAAGAACCGGTCGAACACGTGCGGCAAATATTCCGCTGGAATGCCGACGCCCGTATCGGCGATCGTCAACATCACTCGCCCCTCGGCGCTTGTGGCGGAAAGCGTGACGCGACCACCGACCGGCGTGTACGTGATCGCGTTGTTGAGCAAGTTGCCAATCGCTTGCTCGATCCGGTCGGGATCCACCGCAACCGTGGGCAGTGGATCGCCTTCGATGAACTCGAGTTCCACGTGCTTGTCCTCGGCACGCGGTCGCACCGATTCAGCAGCTTTGCGGAGCAATTCGAGTGGGTTTGCGGGTGTGAATGTCGTTTCATCTTGCGGACGCTGAATCCTCGCGAGCGCGAGCATTTGTTCGATCATCGCCAGAAGTCGCTCGCTACTGTCCCGTGCATCGATCAGCAATTCGGCCTGCTTCGGCGTGAGTGGCCCGACGGTTTCTTCGAGCAGCACGTGAACGGCCAGCCGGACGGAGGTCAGTGGCGTTTTAAGTTCGTGGCTGACGGTCGCCACGAGGTCCGATTTGAATTGATCGAGCAACCGAAACCGCGTCACGTCGTTGAGCACGATTGCGGCCCCGAGCGTGTTGCCTTCGGGGTCGCGGATCGGTCGAACTTGCGGCAAATACATACGGTCGTCGCCACCGAGGCGGTACGTCACGACGCGATCGAAACCATCGGGCTGATACGCGTGTTGCGCCTGAAGCGCCTCGGCAATCGGCCCACGCAGCGACTCGGGTGGAGACCAAACGAGGCCCGGCGTTGGCTCGACACCGAGAACCCCGCGCGCCGGCGGATTCGCCAACTCGACGCAACCGTCGGGGTCGACGACGAGCACCGGATCGGGAAACGAATCGATCGTCGCTTGCGCCGTGCGTTGCGCCCGCATGAGACGGTCGAGATTCGACAACCGATACTGGCGCAACTGACCCGTCATCGCGTTGAATGTCGTCGCGAGTCGCCCGAGTTCATCGGGGCCGGATACCGGCACGTCGCGGTCGAGTTGGCGCGATTCGCCGATCGCGTGTGCCGCTTCGGTGACGGCGCGGATCGGTCCGAGAATCGAGCGAAGCAAGTACCCCGCGATGCCGAACACGAGCACGATCAGCAAACCCATCATCGCGACGAATCCAGTCAACGACCGAAACGCGGTCACTTTGGCGTCGTCGCGCGCGCGTTCCATGCTCTCCTGGTTGATGCGGAGAATCTCCGCGGATACCTCCTTGATCGCTCGGAACTTCCCGAATAATCCGGCATCGGTCGGCGTGCCGTGATAGGCCAGCGTCCGCGTCGGCGAGCCGTGCGCGAGTGCGAAAAACGCAGCGCCGCGACGGAGATAATCGTCCTTTAATGGCCGCAACTGTTCGACCAGATCGCGTTCGAGCGGAATGATCGTGATGTTGTTTTCTTCGATGCGGAACTGCTCTGCGAACGCGCGCACGTTCGTCGCGAACTGCTCCTTCGCTTCGTTCTGCGGCCCCTGGCTAGTCAGCGCGAACTGAAACGATGAATCGATTCGCTCGAGTGCTTCGTTGAGCCGGTACATCGCCTGAACGCTCGCATAGTTTTCTTTCAGAATCGCATCGATCTGCCCACCCGTGCGGTCGAGTTGCCGATACCCCACGGCACCGATTCCGACGAGCAGAATCAGCAGGGGCGCGAACGAAAGCAGTATCCGCGTGCGCAGGCTCACGATTCCCTCCTCGATGGCTCGACGGTGCGTTTTCGCTTGCGGTAAAGCGTACTCGGGTCGATGCCGAGAATGCGGGCGGCATCTTCGAGCGATGCGGCTCCGTCCATCACGCGGCGAATGTGCTCGGCCTCCAAGTCGACGAGACTCACGGGTCCGCCGACTTCGATTCGTGCCACTACGCCTGCGGTCAGTTGCGTGGGCATATGCTCCAGACCCACGTACGGCACGCCGGTTAAAATGACGCCGCGCTCGATGGCGTTTCGCAACTCGCGGACGTTGCCCGGCCATGAGTAACTATGCAAAACCTCCTCGGCATCGGGTGTGAAACCGGTGAGCGACTTGCCCGCCTGACGTGCGAAAAATGCGAGCAGATACCGTGCGAGTCCGAGGATATCTTTGCGTCGGTTACGCAGTGGCGGGATCGTCACTTCGATGACGTTGAGCCGGTAAAACAGATCCTCGCGAAACCGGCCCGCTTTCACTTCGGCTTCGAGGTTGCGATTCGTTGCGGCCACGATCCGCACGTCGGCCACGCGCGGGTGCGGTTCACCGATGCGCTCGTATGTCTTGTCCTGGATCAACCGTAACAGCTTCGGCTGCAGCGCGAGCGGCAAGTCGCCGACTTCGTCGAGGAACAGCGTGCCGCCCTCTGCGGCTTCGACTTTGCCGACGGTATCGCGCACGGCACCGGTTAACGACCCGCGCAGGTGACCGAACAAATCGCTCTCCAGAAGCTCCGACGAAAGACTCGGACAATGCACCGTGACGAACGCCCGCTTCGCGCGTTTGCTCCGGGAGTGCACCGCCTGTGCGACGACGCCTTTCCCCGTTCCGCTCTCGCCGCGAAACAGCACGTGTGCGTCGGTCGGTGCGACCTGAAACGCGAGATCGAGGACGCGCTGCATGGCCGGCTCGCACGTTTCGAGTTCCACGGTCGGCGTCAGTCGGCCCACCTGATCTTCGAGATCGGCGACGCGGTTGGTCAACCCGCGCAACAGCGTCGATCGATCGAGCACGACCCGCAGTTGATCGGGCGTGAATGGCTTCGGCAGATAATCGAACGCCCCGAGCCGCAGGGCCTGTACGGCAGAGTCGAAGCTGGCGTGCGCCGTCACGATGATGATGTGCAGCCCGAGTGCCGCACGCAACAACTGCGGCAGTAACTCCAGGCCGTTTTCCTTGCCCAATCGCAAGTCGAGAAACGCCGCGTCGAACCGCTGCCCGGCGAGCGCGTGCAACGCCTGCGTGCCATTCGCCGCTTCGGCGATGGTGTGGCCCATGCTCTCGAGTGCCGTTCGCAGAGTGCGACGCAGGCTCGTTTCATCGTCGATGATCAGCAACCGTCGCGGCTCGGTCAGGATTACCATGCCTTTCGTTCCCTTCGGTGCGTATCCGGAATGACTCCAGCCATTACCCACCCACCCCTCCGTGGACTCATGCCTGAATTTCGGAACCAACCTGACCCACCAACGACTTACGTCTGATTTTGATCGACTCGATTCATGTCGGAACCAACGTTTTGGTCTTTGTAGCTGGGGTCTGTGACCCCGGTTGTTCCCGCCACCTGCCTCACAGAGGCCAGCTACAAAAACCACCGGCCTCATAGAGGCTACAGCTTTTGTAGCTGGGGGTCTGTGACCCAGGTTGTTCCCGCCACCGGCCTCATAGGCCAATTACAAAAGCCATCGAGGCCAGCTACAAAGCTGTTTCCCTTCGTGCAGTTTGCAATTCGCATCGTGCATATTGCACGGTTCTCGGGCCACGATCGTTTCTGTCCGTCTACTCTAAATGCTTTATTTCCAGCCAATTCGCGATTTTCGCAGCCGTGGGCACGATGGATGCAATGGAAGGATGTGCAAAACCGAAGCCACGAGGAGTCAACATGGACCTGTCTTACTGGATACCCGTCACGATTGTACTCGGACTGGCCACGTTCGTGCTGCTGTTCCTGTTCGTCAAAGCCTGCGACAACGTCTGAGGACACTGCCATGATCTGGATCACCGTCGTCGTCACTCTGTTTTTGTTCGTCTATCTCATCGTGGCGTTACTGCGCCCCGAGAAGTTTTGAAGATCGCTTCGTCACTCCGCATACCCAAATGGTGAACCATGTGGCTTCTTCCGATTCTCATCGTCGGCACGACGGTGTTGCTCTCGATCCCGATGGGGCGGTACTTGGCCGGGATCATCGACGGCCAGTACAAGGCCCCCGGCCCGTTTCGCTGGGTCGAGCGCCAACTCGACACCGGCGCGCAAAACTGGAAGCAGTACGCGGTCAGCCTCATGCTGTTCAACACGCTCATGTTCGTGTTCGGCTACATCGTGTTGGCGCTCCAGCCGCACATGCCGCTGAATCAGAAGGATTCGGTGTTTGCGGATGGCAAGTCGATGTTGTCTCCGACGACGATTTTTAACACCGCAATCTCGTTTTTAACGAACACGAACCTTCAGCATTACTCGGGCGAGCAGCATCTGTCGTACTTCTCGCAACTCGTGTTCGTGTTGTGGAACATGTTCGTGTCGGCGGCGGTCGGGTTCTGCGCGCTCGCGGCAGTCATCCGTGGG
>JAYSKW010001092.1:0-5537 GCA_043726085.1 Limnoglobus sp. | reverse complement strand
ACCGCATCCGCCGCTATGCCGAGCGGTTCGGCAACGAGGAAGTCGAGAAGTTCCTCGACCGTTGCATGTCGGTCGACGACCTCATCGACATTCACTCGGTGGCGATCCGGCGACGCGACGACCCTACGAAACACCCGCCCTCGCAGACCGGGGAAGACGAGGAAGAAACCGACGACAAGCCGGTGCGGTTCAAATCGAAGGACTACCTCGCCGACTTCGTCAATCCGCCCGAACAACTGCGGCTGGCCGAGGACGAAAAGCGGCGAGTGAAATCCAACCAGAACGTGCCGCACTTCCCCGAGCGCCCGGAAAAGGACGTGCTGCTGTTCCTCATCGAACATGCCCCGCTGAAAAGCTGGCAGCGCGACGTGCTTTCCATCGTCCGCGACGAAGCGTATTACTTCTACCCACAGGCCCAAACGAAGATCGCGAACGAGGGCTGGGCTTGCCTGCAAGCTGCGTCGCTCGTGCTGACGGATCGTGGCATTCTGGATATCCGCGAAATCGCCGAGAATAAGAAGACGCTCAGTGTCTCCGATGGCGAACAACCGCAATCCGTGCTCGATTGGGCGGTGATCCCGAACCGCGAAACGGTGACGGTACTCACCCGTCGCGGCTTGAAAATCAGCGGTTCCGTCACGCACCGCGTCATTGCCGACGATGGCGAATGGAAGCGCCTCGATGCCTTTGCCGTGGGCGATCGCATCCGTTTTGCACGCGGTACGCAACTCTGGGCGAACTCGCACGTGAAATGCAACTGGTCGCCAAACGTGAGGCTCACAGTCGAGAACATCTGCGAACAAGCCGATGTGAGTATGCGAACACTCTACCGGCATCTCGATGGAAAGAAGGTTCAGTCGGCGGCCACACTCGAACCGCTCGTCGCGAAACATCGCGAGGAGTTGAACATTTACGGTATGACGATGCTGAAGAAACGAACTCGCGTTCGGTTGCCGGAAACCGTCGACGAATCGTTTGCGGCGTTCCTTGGCTACCTCACTGGTGATGGCCACATTAGCGACCGGAAACGCACGATTGGCCTGACAACGGGCGACGAATCGCAAGCCGATCATTTCGTCGAACTCGTGGAATCGCTGTTCGGTATCGTGCCGCGAAAAACGTGGGACGTGTCGAAGTGGCGAATCCGCTTCAGTTCGCGAACGGTGCAGGAATTCCTCGTGTCGCTCGGTCTGAAAACCGGCTTTGCCGCACGCCAGAAAACGGTGCCCGACTGCATCCTGCGTTCGCCGAAACCGGTCGTGGCGGCGTTCCTGCGGGCGCTCTACGACTGCGATGGTTACGCCGGGCCAGCGGGCGTGATCCTTTCGAGTTCGAGCACCGCGATGAGCGAAATCGTGCAAATACTCCTGTTGAACTTCGGCATCTTGTCGTCGCGCCGACTTCAGAAAGACGATTGCTGGCACGTTTCGACACTGGGACAATCGGCGGAGATGTTCGAGAGCGAGATCGGTTTCGGACTGCCACGCAAGCAGAAGCGGTTGCAGTCGTACATCCAAGATCGCAAGTGGTTCAAAGTGGAAGCGGACGATGACGAGGTAGTGTCCGTGGAACGCGGTCGCGCCGATGTCTACGACATCACGGTTGCGAACACGCATCGCTATGTGGCGGCGGGGTTCGTCAATCACAACAGCTACTGGCACAGCACGATGATGACGCAGAAGGTGCTCGAGCCTGCGGAACTCATCGACTATGCCGACCATCACTCGGGGACGATGGCGACGAGTTCGCAGCGGTTGAACCCGTACAAGCTCGGCATCGAGTTGCTGCGCGACATCGAACGACGCTGGAATATGGGGCAGTTCGGCCCCGAATGGGAAAACTGCGACGATCACGAAACGAAGATGAATTGGGACAAGCAACTCGGCCTCGGTCGCGCCAAGATTTTCGAGGTGCGCAAAATTCACAACGATATCACGCTGATCGACACGTTCCTCACACCCGAGTTCTGCCGCGAAAATAACCTGTTCTCGTTCAACTACCAGAACCAGACGAAAAACTACGTGATCGAGTCTCGCGAATTCCAGAAGGTGAAGCAACGGTTGCTGTTCAGCCTGACGAACTTCGGCAAGCCGTGGATCTACGTTGTGAATGGAAACCACCGGAACCGCGGCGAGTTGCTGTTGCGGCACGAGTATAATGGGGTAGAGTTGAAAATGACGGAGGCGCACGATGTGTTGTCGAACGTACAGTTTCTATGGGGCCGTCCCGTCCATTTGGAAACCGTCGTCGACGACAAGCCGACGCTGTTGAGCTTCGACGGTACCGACCGCACACAACAAGTCATTGGAGCCGAAAATGACCCTCGCAAAAACCCTGCTGTCCGAACTAAGTGACTGGAAGCCGAGCGGCGCGGGCCGCCACGTGTTGAACCTGCCCAACGCCGACGGCTGGACGACCCGCATCGAAGCCGACCACAGTGGCGTGGTCGGTTGTTTGCTGCGCGAAATCTCGATGACCCGCGACGACGCGACCAATTCCCCCGCCAACGTGCAAGCGTGGGCAACCGGCGTGGCGGATCGCGTCTCGGGCTTGCTCGAAGATCTGAAAGTGATTGAAGTCGATGCCGAACGCGGCGAAGCGGTGTTGCGAAGCGACGACCCGACGAAGACCGGCGACACCGTCGCCTACTACGAAGTCGTGCTGACCGGCACCGAAACCGCCAACGTTGCCCGCTACCAGGCCAACCGCACCGCCGGCACGAAACGCGAACAAATCCCGTTCGCACTCACGCACGAAGTCGTCGCCAAACTCGTCGGCGACATCGCGGGGTAATGGTGTGGCGTGTCATCGCGAACGAACGAAACGAGCGGCAGACTTTCGTCTGCCGCTCGTTTTTGCGTTGTCATTTACCGTATTAGTTCGGCTTCTTCACGTCGGGCAGGAAGCTCTTGTCGGCGGTCTTCGAGGTCGTCGTTTGCTCTTGGTGCAAATTGATCTTCGTGTCGGCACCGCCGATGGTCACGTCGAGCGTGCCGCGCAGTTTCACGGCGATCGACGATTCTTCGATGCGGCCGGTCTTCGCATTGTACAGGAAGTAGTTCGGCTTCGCGTCGGGCTTCGGCTCTTCGGTCGTCAGCGTACCGCCCTTGATCTTGAACAGCAGCCCTTCGGCTTGATCGACGGGTGGCTTGTATGCGAGGTTCGACGATAGTTCGACGCGCTCCAGTTCCTTCTTGACGACGTCCTTACCCTTGTACGTGTACTTCGCGGTCATGTCGTACGAACCGATCGGGCCGAGCGACATGCTGGTTTTCTTTTCCCACGTGCCGCCGACGGCTTGTTCCGCTGCGGGGGTCATGCCGAAGGTCGGATCGGTCATTTGCTTCATCGCTTCGTCGGTCAGCATCTTGGACAGCAACTTTTCCATTTGGGCATTCACGCCACCGAGTTTCTTGAGGAAGTCGCTCGTGCCGTCGACCTTTTCGACGACCATGCCTTTGCCGAAGGTGATCGTGAACTCGGAACCGACGAGCTTACCGAAGAAATCGGCGAGGCCCGGGTTGCCGGTCGCGCCCGTGTCGCCGGGGTTGGTCGAATCGTACTTCACTTGATTGCCGGCGATGTCGATCGTCATCTTGACGCCTTCGATCGTCTGCTTGACAACCCACTTGTCGCCGGTCTGCGCGGTCGGCAGCCACTTGAAGTAGAAGACTTGTTCGTGCTTCTGAACGAGGTCCGACCCGTTCATCACCTGAATCGTCTGCGTGACGATCGTGCTGATTTCCTGGTAGAACGCTTTGTCTTTTTCGAGTTTGAACTCGAACTTTTGCTTATCGCTCGCCGGTGCGGCGGGTGCCGTTGCAGGTGGCACCACGGCAGGTGCGGTAGGTGGCACCACGGCAGGTGGCACCACGGCGGGCGCGGGTGCGGCGGGTGGCACTACGGCGGGCACGGGTGCGGGTTTGGTCGGTGCGGCGGGTGGGGTTTGGGCGATGGCCGTCATAACCACACCGGCGAACGCGGCCACTGTCAGTCGGAAACGTAGTCGAAACACGTCGAACCTCCACAAGAACGGGCAGTCCGGGCGATTGCCGGCGGGCATTTCGTGAATGAATTTTGTACCTTTCAGCCGTGCGGAAACAAGAGCGAGCCGGAAAATCGGCGGGATCGTTGCGACTTCGCCTTCCGTTGCCAACCGAATCCGGTTTATTCTGCGGCACCCCTTACCGCATCGATTGCCGAGGATGCTTCGCGATGCCACCATTACCGGAATCGACACCCCGAACGGGGCGGCAACGCTTGCGCACCCCATTGAGGGTGCTAATCGGTTTGCTCGTCCTCGATCTCGGCGTCTGGGCATTTGCCGATGTGTGGCAGCGCCATTCACCCGACGATTACGCGATGCGTGTGGCGGGCTGCAACCATCACCCGCAAGACCTCGTCATCGTCGGCGGTTCGCCCGTCAGCGAAGGCATCGTCCCCGACAAACTTCGCGGCGGCGAATTTCCGCGAGTGTACGCACTCGGGTTACCCGGCGGCACGACGACGGAGTTCTACCACGCATTGCTGCGATCTTGCCCGACACCACCGAAGCTGTTGATTTACGGCATCACCGCCAGCGACATCAACGATAGCCGCAACGAACCGCACGGCCCCGCATCGCTCATGACACTCGGCGACGTTTGCGAATGGGCGACCACTCGCCCCGAGTCGCGCGAATGGGTGGTTCGCCAATATCTGCTTGCGAAGGCGTCGCGGTCGTGGTCGCTGTTTCGCTATCGGCACGGCATCCGAATGTGGGCCGCGCTGCAAGCCGATGCCTTGGCCCACGGTGCGGCACCTGAAGCCGTGCGCGAGGCCCGCGAACTGCGTCACTACGCCGACGCGATTCAGTCGGGGAATGGCTATGCCCCAGCGGCGGGGTTCGTATCGCGACGGCACGACGTCAACAAGTTGACAGGTGCCGAACTGCCGCCGTTCGCGTTTTTGAACAAGTACAAAACGGGTTCGCACCTGAAGTATTTGCACAAGCTCATCGATTGGTCGAACGCCAACGGCACGCAACTGATCCTTCTCGATATGCCTGTGACATCGGACTTGGAAGCACAATATCCCGAGGCGTTCGCGGAGTATCGGCAACGGCTGCAAGAGCTTGAGCAACAACGCGGCGTCACGATCATTCGGGCGCATCGCGACATCGTCGGCATCACCGATGCGGGCTTCGCCGACACGATCCACCTCAACGGCGTCGGTGCGAAAGTGCTCTCGGAATGGCTGCGACATCGGTTGGATGAACGGCACCAGCCGAGCGAGCCGAACGACGACCGCGTGCGTGCCCAGGCCGGGGAGAGTCGGCCATGATCTTGGCATCGAAGGCGTTCTTCCTGTTCTTGCTCATCGCGGTCGTCGGCTACCACTTGCTGCGCGGCCGTACTGCGAAGTACGCCTTCCTGTTGATCGCGAGTTACATTTTTTACGCGCTCTGTAGCCCGTGGTATTTGTGGGTGTTACTGCTCCTTACGATCACCGATTTTCTCGCCGCAAAAAGGATCGAAGACGCGAGCGATGAACGTTCG
>JAYSKW010001091.1:0-8061 GCA_043726085.1 Limnoglobus sp. | reverse complement strand
CGAAACGGTCGGCAACGGGCGACGCGGTCAACGTTCGGCTACTCGATGTCCCACCGATCACGATCTGGGATACTGGCAGCAACGTCGCATTCGACGACGTTGCGGAAATCGACAGGCTCGATGCAGCGGATTCGGCATCGGAGATCGTGAAGTTGTACGGACCGGCGATTGCCCCCTGGGCAATTGTCTTATCGGCGATCGCTTGAATGCTCGGTGCCGTATTCGGTGGGGGTGGTGGCGGAGGTGGCGGAACGATAGTGGTACCGATTTCATCGGTGTAAATCGCTTCATACTGCCCGCCGCCCGCAGGGGTCGAGATCGTGCGGATGCGATTGGTGTTACCATCCGACCACTTGATGAAGTTGAGTGTATTCGTGCCCGATAAGACAGTGAGCGGGGCACCGATTTGGCGAAGGATGCCGACGACGCCGACGAAGAGGGTGGGGGCCTGAATCGGTTGACCATCGACTGTCAGGAGCGCGCCATCGGGCTGGCTGGAAAGGAACACCACAGCCGTTTGCGGTAGCACATCGCGCGTGGCCGTCACGATATTTCCAAAGGAATCGACGACTTTCAGCGTGATGCGATAGAAGACGTCTGGCAGGGTGTACGGCGTCGTCGTTTCAATCGTGAACGTACCCGCCTTCAACCCGGTCGTTTCGAGAATCACAGGTCGAACGGCTGCACCGGTAAAGTAATCGACGCGCCACGTGAACGCCGAGCCGCTGAGGATACCATCTTCGGGGTCGGTGGCGCTACCGGAATACGTGATCGTCGTTCCCGCTGCCACCGTGGTGCCGACTGTCGGCGTGATTATGGAAATCGTCGGTACGAGATTGGTCGTGACGGTTAGAGTCGCCGAACGACTCGTCGCGCTGCCGGTACTGTTCGTGGCGACCGAACGGAAGGTATCGCCATTGTTCGCGAGTGCCGGGTTCGTCAGCGTGTACGTTGCCGATGTCGCACCGGGGATGTTGACGCCATTCCGCTGCCACCGGTATGTCGGTGTCGGCGTGCCATCGGCGAGCGACACGAATGTGACAGGTTCGTTCGGTCGGGTGATCGCATCGAGCGGCTGCGTCGCAAATTCTGGGCTGAACACGCGGCTGATGCGATAGATTTTTCCCTCACCCGCGCCACCACTAAAGCCGAGTTCGAGGACGAGCACATCGCCATCGCGCGTCGTATCGAGATCGACGATGCGGAAATTCGTCAAGTCACTGGCGAACAGCGTCGAGGTGTTGGTGGCTTCGTCGTACCTGCGAATCCATCCATTCACGTAGTCGGCGTAGAAATAATCGCCCACGTATTCCGAGGGGAAACTCGCCGTCGTCGGGTTGTAGAACGCACCGCCCGTAATCGCGAAGCCCGCATTCGTGCCGCCCCCGTGCGGGTAACTCAGCGTCGGCGGGGTGAAATCGGCAAATTGCGCGGTGTTGAAATTGCCTTCAGTTACTGACCAGCCGTAGTTCCGTCCGGGGGCCAAGTCGTCGATCTCTTCAAACGCATTCTGGCCAACGTCGTTGATGAGCGTGCGGCCCGTGCCCGGTTGCACGTCGAAGGTGAACGGGTTCCGCAGCCCGACCGCGTAAATCGAGCGGTACTTTCCGGCGGTCGTTTGGCCGTCGAACCCTTCGATGATGATCGGATTGTCGCTCGGAATCGTGCCGTCGGCGTTGAAGCGAAGGATTTTCCCGAAGTGGCTCGTCAGCGATTGTGCCGAACCCGGCGAGGCATTATCGCCGACGGCCACATAGAGTTTGCCATCGGTGCCGAAGTGAAGCGCCCCGCCGTTGTGGTGCGAGTCTCCTAACGGATCGAGATCTTCCAGCACGAACTCCGTATTCGCATTGATGGTATTGCCGACCATCGTGAAGCGGCTGATCCGGTTGTGCGCATTCCCCGTCGGCGTGGTAGGGGGAACGGTGTAATAGACGTATACGAAGTGGTTCGTTGCAAACTGCGCGTCGATCGTGATGCCGAGCAGCCCCCGCTCGCTTTCCGTTTCGACATTTAACGTGAGCGCGGGCGCGACCACCAACGTGCCATCGGGTTGAACGACGCGGATCGCACCGCCTTTCTCGGTCACGAACAGTCGCCCATCCGGCGCTTCCTGCAACGCAGTTGGGAGTGTCAGATTTCCCGTGAAGAGCGACAATCCGAAGCCATCGGGAAGCGAAGCCGGAGTGGTGCGGTCTTCGAGCGATTCGACGCGGAGGCGATTTGTTCGCACGGGTGGGTACCAGCAGCGTGATAATATCGGTGCAATATCAGCATAGACGATTTGGTTTACTAGGTAGATTGCACAATTTGCTCTGATTGGAAAACGATTTGTTTTGTTCGATAAAACCGCTTCAATACGCGCTTTCGCGCCGACTCGTTTCATTTATTTTGTGGGAAGAGATTCGCGCAACGCATTCTGCGGTTCGAGCGGCGTCATGAGCCGGACGACGGTTTCCGGCACTTTCCGCTTCCGTCCAATCAGAATCCACGGCAAGAAAAACAGTACCGACCCGCAGAACACGACGGGATCGAATGGCCACAACAGGAACGATTTCACGTACAATCGCCACGCCTGCCAATACGATTGCGGGTATGCGAGGTCGCCGTATTTCTTGTAATAGCCGGCCAGTCGCTGGGCGATGAGCATCGCCGAACGGGGATCGCGTAATGCTTCGACCCGCAAACGCTGCCAGAGTATTTTGCGGTGGACGTCGTCCTGTCGCGGATCCAGGCTCATGTTCGCCCCTGCGCCGCGCTGGATGTGAACCGAGCAGATCGCATCCGAGTTGGCGACGGGGTAACGGTCCGTCAACCGCATATAAAATTCCCAATCTTCGCCGTTGCGAATGCCCTCTGCGTACCCGCCGAGGCTCTCGAACGCGGCCCGATCGATGGCGAACGGTTGCTGGAGCAAGTTGCCTTTCAGCATCGCCTTGTAGATGGCGCGACCGAACAATCGCGTCGATTTCGTTCGCCGCAACGTGGGAACATCCCAAAACCGCTTGTACATTTCCAGCGTGTAATGGTGATTGCGATAGTGAATGTCCTGCCCGACGTGTTGATATTCGTTATCGGTGAAGGCAGCACGTGCCTCCGGATATTCGGCGAAGAGGTCGAGGAAGTTTTGCAACGCACCGGGAAGCATAATATCGTCGTCGTCGAAGAAGACGAGTATATCCCCGGTCGACATCTTCGCACCGAGGTTGCGAGCACGAACGGGGCCACCGTTGCCGGGCGTTTGGAGCGAGAGAACCTGTGGGTAATGATGTTGGAGCCAAACGTGCGTGCCATCGGGTGAGCAATCGTCGACGACGATAATTTCATCGAACGGTCGGGTCTGGGCAAGGGCGCTATCGATCGTCGCGGGAACTAAATCGATGCGGTTGTACGTCGCGATAATCAAACTGACCTTGGGCATGTCTTCTTTGAACCGTTCGTGCGGAATCGCCATCGGTATCCATCCGTATGGACCTACGGTGAAGATAAGTCACCAGTCGAGACTTGTCCAATTGTTGAGCCACAGAACGGGAATCGCGCCCGAACGGAAATTGTATCTTGAAGCGATACCGGAATTCGCTGAGCCGCAAATGGTATTGTGCGTCGAAATGAAATTGAACGTGGCCGTATCGGGGAGGATCTGGGAGCGTACGCGATTAAGCTGCTTACGCTCCCCGATCGCCAAAATAACGAGAAGCCTTACGCATTCGCTGCGATCACCTTCGACAGTTCCACATCGGAGATCACGCCGACGTGCATGAAGATTGGCTTGTCGCTGCCCTTGAACAGCATGATGCGCGGGATCGTCGCGACGTCGTACTTTGTGGCGAGTTCCATGTTCTCGTCGACGTTGATTTTGCCGACTTTCACTTTGCCCGCATACTGATCGGCGATCCGGTCGATCACCGGCGTGAGTGCGCGGCACGGCCCGCACCACGGTGCCCAGAAGTCGGCGACCACGAGGTGACCGGCGGCCACTTCCTGGGCGAAGTTCGTTTCGTTGAATTCAATCACATTCGGACTGGCCATCGCATCACTCCGTTACGGGGAAACGTCACGCTGGTATTCTACGGGACGTTCGCTCGGTATGTGTAGTACCGAATCCGCGTTCCCGGCTTACACTGTCACGCGGCCTTCGTCCAACCGGAGCGTTTGCGTCACGCTTCGCGGCACGTCGTTCGGGTTGTGCGCGACGAAAATCAGCGTCTGTTCCGGTGTCAGGTTCGCATCGAGCCACTCCCGCACCCGCTCGGTTGTGCCGAGGTCGAACCCCTGGAATGGCTCGTCGAGGATCAGCATCGGCGGGCGTTTCACCAGTGCGCGAATGAGCAAGACGACGCGCTGTTGCCCCGTCGACATCTGGCGAAATGGCCTGTCCCGCAAGTGATCCGCATGGAACGCGGCAAACAATTCGTGCACGGCATCGGCCTGCGTAGCGGTCGGTTCGCGGAACAAGAGCGTGTCGTGGAACCCAGTGGCGGCAGCCTCGAACCCGCTCAGGCTTTCGGTGAAGTACAAGTGAAACTCCGGCGACACGAAGCCGATGCGCCGCTTCACGTCCCAGATCGTTTCGCCGTGCCCGCGCCGCGTGCCGAACAGCCGCACATCGTTGCTGAACGCCTGCGGGTGATCGCCGCAAATCAGGCTGAGCAGCGTCGTTTTGCCCGCGCCATTCGGGCCAATTAGCGCCCACCGTTCGCCGCGCCGCACCGTCCAATTCACCCCGCTCAGGATCGCTTTCCCGCCATGCCGCACGGTGACTTCGTGCAGTTCGACGACCGCTTCCGTGAATAACGCCACACCGGTTATACGCTCCGTTACCGCCGATTCCCGCATGACATACGACTGCCGCTCCCCCGCATATTGCACGCGGCCCGCATCGAGTGCGAGTACGTGCGTGGCCCAGTGTGGGATCGCATCGGCGGGGCAAACGAGCAACAGTTTCGTTCCCGTGCGAGCCAGTTCGCCGAGTGATGCGATGAGCGTTTCGCGGCCCGCAAGGTCGAGTCCCATGAACGGATCGTCGAGAAATAGCCAGTCCGGTTTTTGCAAAAGCGCGCGGGCAATGCGAGCGCGGCGCGTCTGCCCGTTCGATAACTTCATGAAGGAAAGTGGAAGTTGCACTTCGACACCGAGCAGCTGTGCCGCCGCTGTCACGTCACTGTCAGTCGCGGTCGAATTCGCGCGTAAATAATCGACGAGCAACAGCGGTTCGTCGGTATCGGCGAACTCGAACCGCTGTTGGTAGTAGTGCCCCGCATAGCGAAATTGCCGCGAATCTTCCTTAAACGAAACGTACCCAACCGTCCCGGCGGGTAGTTCAATACTCCCCGCACTCAGCCGATGCCGCCCGAGTAGCGTTTCGAGGAGCGTCGTCTTCCCGGACGCCGTCGGCCCAACGATTGCCGTGACTTCGCACGCACGCACCCCCCAAGTGACATCGCGAAGGACCAACTCGCCACCCGGCCGCACCACGGTGGCATCGTTCAAGGAAAACAGCATCGCGAATTGTGGCATCTCACTCTTTCGGCGTCGCCTTCAACGTGATCTTTTTGTCCTTGCGAAGTACCACGACTTCGATCTCCTGGCCGACTTTCTGTGCGGTCATCGTCTTCATGTAATCTTCGATGTTCTTGATCGGCTTACCGGCGATCATGATGATGACGTCGCCGCCCTTGACGCCTGCGGCTTCGGCTGCCCCACCCGGTGAGACATCGTCGACCAGCACGCCCTTCTCTTCTTCGGCGTAGTCCCCCGGCATCACGCCGAGACGCGGCATCTTGCCCAGCGACGAGCCTTGCGGTTTGTCGTCGGTCGGGTCCGACCAGCGTCCCTTTGTCAGCAAATACTTCGGGCGTTCCGGCGTCACCGCGAAGTAGGCGGCGATCCCTTCGAGGTAGTCGATTACCTTTTTCATCACCGGCAAGTTGACCTTGTCCGGCGTGTCGCTCGGGCGGTGATAGTCTTTGTGCGAGCCGGTGTGGAAGAACAGAATCGGCACTTTCTTGCTGTAAAACGAGGCGTGATCGCTCGGCCCGCCACCCGTGGCGACTTTCAGCATCTTGAAATCGAAACCGGCATTCGCGGCATCGACGAGCTTCTCGAACCCTTCGCCCGCACCCGTGCCGCTGGCCACGAGGCGGTTCTTCTGCTTGCCGCCATCGTCGACTGACGTGGATCGACCGATCATGTCCATGTTCAGCATGAACACGGTTTTTTCGATTGGGAAGATCGGGTTGTTGGCGTAGAACTTCGAGCCGAACAGCCCGCGTTCTTCCGCACTGAACGCGATGAACACGATGCGTCGGCCGTAGCGAGATTTCATCTTGCCGAAGCGTTGCGCGAGTTCGAGCAAGCCCGTCGTACCGGAGGCATTATCGTCGGCCCCGAAGTGAACCTTGCCCTTCGCAGCGGTACCGCCGAGGCTACCTTCGGATTCGACGCCGAGGTGGTCATAGTGCGCGCCGAGCACGATCGTTTCGTCGGCGAGTGGCCCCGAACCGGGCAGGAACCCGACGACGTTTTTGCAGGCGATTTCCGCCCGCGTTAGCGTCACTTCCATGCCGAAATTCCAACCCGTCAGCGCGACCGACTTCGGCTTCATCTCTTTATCGATCGCAGCTTCGATGTCGGTGAGTTTCGCGTCGCCGAGCATCTTCTGAAGGGTCGAACGCTTGACGTGTACGACGGGCACCTTGGCGGCCTCGGCCCCGAAGCGGCGGATGTCCATCAGCGCGTCTTCCTTCTTCGCGTAGGTCTTATCGTTGACGAGCACGACGGCGATTGCCCCCCTAGCGATCGCCGTTTCGACCTTGCTGGTCAGTGCGGCTAATCCTTCGAGTTCTTCCCCCACGAACGGGTTGTCCTTCTCGTCAGCCTTCGGCGTCTTGCGTAACATCACGACGATTTTGCCCTTTACGTCGATATCTGCGTAGTCGTCGTACTTCAGTTTCGGTGCCGAAATGCCATACCCTACGAAGACCGCATCGCCTGTGACTTTGCCCGATCCGGACAAACCTGCCGGTGTGAAATCGTCGGCGTACTTGAGTTCGATGGCCGTCTCGCCGTGCGTAACGACGATCTTGTTCGGCGAGCCGAGTCGCGGGCGGCTGGCGATGGTAAACGGCTGGAAGTAGCCATCCTTCATGGCGGGTTGCAGCCCGCTCGCCTCGAACGATTTCGCGATGTGCGCCGCCGCACGATCGATCCCCTCCGAGCCAACGCCACGCCCGTTACACTCTGCACCGGCAAGGTAAAAGAGATCCTTCTGAATCCGCCCGACGACAGGGTCGATCTCGACCGCACGGGTGGAAAACGGCAGTGCGGCCAAAGTCGCGACTGCGAGACACGCAATACGAACCAGCATGATGGATGTTCCTTATCGAAACGGAGTGTAGGAGGATGCCTGTATTATTGCGCAAACCCCCCGCATGAAGCAAGGTGCAAGCCATAGGGGCGTCGATTCCATCGTTCGCGATCGTGGTTTGAGTTGCCAGAATCGACGTAAGTCGGAATTGCGGAGGCTTCAAAACCGTTTTTTTGCCATTTTCGCGTCTCGAAATGCCACTTTGAGATCGAAAATCGCGAATTTGTATCGGCTGGTTTTGCGATATCCTGGGGCCGTGCCGTCAGTTATGTCGATGGTCTTTCGTCTGGCACTCGCCGTAACTACCGACCAAAAATCGACCGAGTGCGACACAAAATCGACCGAGCGCGACACAAAATCGACCGAGTACGACATTCCCACGACACTTGGAGACACTTTCACGACACTTCGCGCACGTCGCAAAAGTCGACTTACGTCGGATCGCCTGCGATTGTTTGACTTCTGGGTTTCGTGTGGATTCGCTCCGAATCTCAATTGCGGACGACCCAAACGGATAGCGGACCTGTTCCATGCGATGCTCGTGGTGCGGCTCGGCGGTCGCGCGCCCGTCAGAATTGGGCGGAAAAGAAATAATTTCGTTGAAGATACGAGTTACGCAGTTGGAGGATTTTGGTATTGCGCGAGGCATTGCGATGGGTTACTTTCATCGGCATGAACAATCCCCGCGTCGATGA
>JAYSKW010001090.1:0-2846 GCA_043726085.1 Limnoglobus sp. | reverse complement strand
TCCCGTCGTCACGCGTCCCCATTTGAAGGGTGTACCTATGACGACCAGACCGCAAGTCCGGTCGACACGCCGCGGCAGCATCGTACCGATGTTGGCTGTCTGCGTGACGGCATTATTTATGTTCGTGGCCTTGGCAGTCGACCTGGGCATGTTGATGGTCGCACGGACGGAGTTCCAGAATGCGGCGGACACCGGTGCCCTCACGGGTACGCGGAACTTGGATAACAAGCCGACGAGTACCGACAATAATAAGGTCACGGCGGAAGCGCAGGCGAGAGTTGTGATTAAGCAGAATCTGAACTTGTCGACCGCATTCACCGATGCCGAGATTCAATCGGTGACGGTGGGAACGTACGATTATAGCGCTGCCCTGGGACTGTTCCAGCTCGCTTACCCGCCTTCGATCCCGTCTACGAAGTCTTGGACGGCGACGCGGGTTGTGCTCAGCGGATCGCAACCGACGTATTTCGCTCGCGTTTTCGGCGTCAACACGATGCCGATGATCGCAGTGGCTACGGCGGTTCACCGCCCGCGCGACATCGCGATGGTATTGGACTTCACGGGGTCGATGGGTTATGGCTCCGTGCCGAACCTCGCGGACGTCGGCAGTTTCGCTCACGGCTTCAACAGCACGGATACTTCCTACCCGCAGTTCGGTTCGTACTCGCGTTTCCAAGACGGCACGCGATACTCGGTCGGTACGCCGAGCAACAGTGCCACCGGCGCATCGGCGCGTCCGAATCCATTCGTGCAAACGGCAACGGCTACGGCGGGTTCTTACGTCTTCGCGCCGGGCAACTTTACGATCACCAACAACAACGGACCGCCGATCATTCAGGATTTCCGCTACGATCCAGCGAACCTCGCGACCCCAACGACCACGCAAATTCCTGTGAACTCGGCCTCGCTTGCGAATGCGTTTGAGGCGGCCACATTCAGCGCAACCACGCGAACTCCAGGCGTCGGCCCGACGCCGGCACCAGACAATTTTAAGGATCAATCCGACGTACCCGTCGTTTATGTGGGCGATAAATTTCCCCGCAAACGCGGTGTTGCAACGGGCATATCCTGGGACGTCACCAATGTGAATGGCGCGGTCGTCAATGTTGCCGAACTCCTCGGTTGGTGCCCGCGATTTGCAGCGGGTTCGACGGCGGCTTGGATCGGCAGCCCGCCGGTTCGCACCGCGATGCCTGCGCCGAACGGCACGCCCTACACCGCCGATTGGAGCGACTTCCGCGACGCGACTTGGGAAACCTATGGCTACGACATGGACGTGGCGGACTACATTGCCATGCGGCCGGCGAACCACGACCCACGCAATACGCTCCCGTCGAACGCGGGGGGTAGCGTCGTCGGTCAGGTGAAAGTGACACCCGGCAAATTCAAAGGCTACTCGATGGGGCCAGGGTACTGGGGTAAGACGTTCTTCGCGTGGCCACCCGACCCGCGCGCGGCCAACGATTGGCGTCGCAAGTTCTTCCTGACGCAAACGGGCATCCCCTTCACAACGAACGTATTGAACCCACCGCCCGCACCCGGCGTGTACGAGGCGGTCGTCGATGCCGACTCGACTACCAATACTGTGATGCAGACGATCGACGAAAAGCTGTTCAACGGCAGTGCGTCGTCCACGTTGCTGGCCGCAAGCGGGAACTACACGATCAACTACGCGGCAGTATTAGCCTGGATCAAGTCCGGCCCGCCGGTCTTGCCTCCGAACCTGCGTGCGGGTCGCGTACTGTACTATTCTTCGATCCCAAACGACACGAACAACACGGTGGGCACGAACGACGAGAAACTGGATAAGACCTTCTGGCGAGCCTATATCGATTTCGTGCTGACCGGCGTTGACAGATACACCGCTGGGTCTGAAGTCGTCGGCTGGCCGGAAAACACCGCCACCACGATTACTCCCGCACGCATCACCGGTGCCTTGAACGGCTTCGATCCCGATGGCGCGGGCCTGACGCCACGCGGTCCACGACCCTACATGGGCTACACGGATAACCCTTCGCGACCCCGAATGCACTTCTGGTTCGGCCCGATCACGATGATGAATTTCCTCTACGCGAACGGCATGTACGCGGGCACGGTCCACGAAGCCCAATGCTGGCAGCTCAAGGCAGGCGTCAGTTCGAGCATCGGCGACATCCGGAATAACCACCCGAACGACCAAGTCGGCCTCGCGTTCTTCCAGACGAGCGGCACCGCCAGTACGTCGTACCAGACGCCGATCGTCGATATGGGTCAGGACTGGCAGAAGATGAAAGACGCGTTGTACTACCCACGGACGTTGATCACCACGACGTCGACCAACCCGAACACCGAGTATCGACCTTACGACACGAACATGACCTATCTGGGTGGTGCGAACATCCCAAATGCCCAAAACTCGACCGACCCGAACTCGGGACTGTCGATGGCGTTCAACATGCTCTCGTCGAGTACGAACGCCGCCGTTCACCCCGACGCGACGCGAACCGGGCGACGCGGCGCATCGAAGATCGTGATCTTTGAAACCGATGGCATTCCGAACTCGGTACAAAACTACACGTTCAATCAACTCGGCTACAACTCGTACTACTCGCTCGGCGGGTCAAGCCCCGGTGCCGCCGATACCGCCGCCATCAACGCGGTGACACAGATTCGCAAAACGACGTCGTTGACGGGCGCGGGGGACAGCGGGCACTCGTTGCCGAACGCTCCGGCCCGCGTTTACGCTATCGGTTTCGGCGACATCTTCTCGACGGCGAATGCCACGACCGCGAAGACGTTCTTGCTCAACATTCAGAAGGCCGGGGGGACATCGGACGCCGCGGCGACCACGATTCCCACCGAGCAGA
>JAYSKW010001089.1:0-3850 GCA_043726085.1 Limnoglobus sp. | reverse complement strand
GTCACTTCCGTTTCATCGCCACCGACGAATGCCGCATAACTACAGGGTGCGGCCAAAATGCCGGTCAACGGCACGCCGCCCGGCCCGTACACCGGAAACGCTTCCGTTTGAATATCCGACGGGCAAGAGTAAATCTTGATCTTCTGGCTGAGCAACGCAGAGGTTGTCACCGGCAAATTCAGGTTCGTTTGCGATTGGTAGAGGTTGCCTTGCTCGATGTACGGCAAGATGTAGAACGACCAGCCCCAACCGGGGCTGACATCGCCACCCGGTGCCGCAATCGCGGTGAACCCCGCCGGGAAAACCAAGTTGGCATCGTGGTAGCCATGCAGGCCCAGCCCGATCTGTTTGAGGTTATTCGTACAACTGATGCGCGCGGCCGCCTCGCGCACTTTCTGAACCGCAGGCAGTAAGAGGCCAATCAGAATGGCAATGATCGCGATCACCACCAGCAACTCGATGAGGGTGAAGCCGCGGCGAGTCCGATGCATGTCTAGCTCTCTTGGGGTAAAGTCTGGCAAGGAGTTCGCTAACGCAACTGATGTGCCAACAGGAAACTCGCAATTCGTAGCGAGATGGAACAGTCGTTCGGACGGCTGTGCTCAACTCGTGCCCACCTGCGTCTAAAATTTGCACGCGAATATTCGACACTGGGTTCCGCTCGCGCGGTACATTGTGTGCTCTGCTCTTCTCGGATTCTCGAACGGTCGAGGTATCCGCATCTCGTTCTGGGGTTACGGTCATGGGAAATCGCACGCGGCGGGAACTGTTGGCGGATGTCGGTCGGGGCATGTTGGTCGCGAATCTCGGAGTCGGTCTGACGACCGATCTCGGGTTGCAACCGGCGTGGGCGGCGGAGGAACCGACGAAACTCACGTTCGGCGATCTCGAGCCACTCGTGGTATTCATTCAAGATACGGCACCGGAGAAACTGCTCGCGGCCACGGTACAGAAACTCAAGGCGGGCACGGAACTCAAAACGATCGTGGCGGCGGCGGCCTTGGCGAACGCCCGGGCGTTTGGCGGCGAAGATTACATCGGTTTCCACACGCTGATGGCGCTCGCACCGGCTTACCACATCGCGATGCAAGAAGCCGACCTTACCCGCCGTCCGCTCGTCGTTCTGAAGGTGCTCATGCGGAACGCGACGCGGCTGAAGGAATCCGGTAACGCCAAGTCGCACGTCCTCCACGCACCGCAACCGGCATCGGCTGGCACGGGCGAAACGCTCCGCGAGGCCGTGCGTCGCTGCGACCTTCCTGCGGCCGAAGCCATCTTCCGCGACATCGCCGCGAACCCCACACAACAGGCGCTCGACCAACTGCTCGTGATGGTCGATGACGCGACCGAAGTTCACCGCGTCGTGCTCGTTTCGCGGGCCTGGGACTTGATCGATTTTGTCGGCTCCGAACGCGCCCACACGCTGTTGCGGCAGTCGGTGCATTACTGCGTGAAGAGCGAAAAGTACCCGAACGCGGCCAAAGCCAGCAAGGAGATTCGCGAACTGCTGCCGAAACTGCTCGACGAAAAACACCTGATCGGCCGCGTACGTGGGACGAAGCCCGTCGATGATGGCTGGGTGCTGAAAATGAGCGAAACGCTGTTCCAGAGCAGCCCGGCGCAGGCGGCGTCTGCGGTGGCCGATGCGATTGCAGAGGGCATCGCGAACGAAGCGATCGGCGAGGCGATCAGTATCGCTGCGAATCAACTCGTGTTGCGCGATTCCGGTCGGCCTAAGGGACAGACGCAAGCGAACAAACCGCTCGGCAGCATTCACGGCGACTCGATCGGCGTCCATGCGTGCGACTCGGCGCACGCATGGCGGAACCTCACGCGCGTCGGTGGACAGCGCACGCAAGTTTCGAGTCTCATTCTCGGTGCGTATCAGGTGGCACGCGACCGGCTCGAACGCGGTGGCGACTTCGCGAAGTGGACCGCGTACCCGCGAGCCGAACACCGCGAAGCGATTGCGAACGTGCCCGCCGATTCGCTTCTGAAGTCGTTAGAAGACGCGATTCGTGCGAACGACCAAGTGCGAGCCGCCGCACTCATGGACCGCTTCTCCTCGCCGACGAACGACGTCGCCGCGTTCTCGCTGTTCCGCCGTTACGCGATCAGCGAAGACGGCGCACTCCACGCCGAGAAGTACTACCGCACAGTCGCCGAAGAATACGCATCGGCACGCCCCGCGTTCCGAACGAACCAACTGATCGCACTCGCCCGAGTGACCGCAAGCGCCTACGGCCAGCCCGCCCCCGGCTACGCCGACGCCTGCGGCGAACTGGGCGTGACGGTTTAACGTGTGGTGACACCGCGGCGTCATTTCTTGTAGTCGGCGACCTTCCAGACGCCGACTTGTCGTGGGTCGTTCAACTTGCCGCCGGCGATTGCCACCCAACTCCCGTCGGGGGCTATGTCCAGGCCGGCGATGCCCTCGTACGGCGTCGGGCTAACGGGATTGGATTGTTAGACTGATAACGTGTCATTTCCGACCGCGAGTAGTGCATCCACCGAGGTCATCGCATGTTGTACTTCTCGCTGGCACTCTCCGGCTTTATGCTCTTCGTGGTCAACCGCGCGAAGACGCCCAAGGGGCGAATCCTGCGTGCGGTCTGTTTCGTACCGATGTTATGTTGGGTCGTCTTTTCGATTGCGTATATCGTCAACGTGGCTTTGGTAATTGTCGTTGTCTGTATTGCGAAGGCCCTGGAATGGGAGCCAAAACGAGTCCGGATTCGCACGTATATTGTCACCGCAGTTTCGTACCTCGGCTTCATTGCCTATGAAGGGTTCCACATACAACAAACGCGAAGTCTGTATCCCACGATCTCTATCGCCGACCGCCTCATGTATGAAACGAATGTCGACGGCGTGAAGCGCCCTGCGCCGATCTTGAACCTCTTGACGATCTCCAAAATGACAGGCTGGGATAATGCCTATGCAAAATCCGCACCGAGCGATTCCACAAACGACTATTTCTTTCAAAGTTTGGAGGCACTCCATTCAAACTCAGTCGACTATTTCGTGGAAAGTCCCAGATTTGGAGTCAGTCGGATGCACGGTGGCCCACGCGGTTTGCCCGATCTCAAGGACGGCGACGTACCCACCCTCAAATTGCCATACTCCGAACTCGTTGGCGTGCAGAATTCGCAAGAGTTAAACTCTCGCAAGCCGATTGCCGATGGGGTATCGTTTCACGATTTGCACGAAGGCAGTGTGATCGATTTCATCAACCCCAAAGGGTGGGGCTACTTTCGCGATCTGCGGCAGGTGTATGCCTTCAAACCGCATGGGATGTCGCAGTTCCCGGATACACGGCAGCCGACTTGGAAAGTCCACCGCATCGAACTCGTCAGCTTGCTCAAAGGCAACGAACCGGGGGTGTATCTCTCCGAGCATCTCCCGAATATGTCCGAATTGTCCGACGCCAAAACCCGGCCACTCGATGCATTCGAGCGCGAATCGCTGACGCAACTTCGCGATGGTGAAGACCTCTTGCAGCAAGCCGCCGGCACGCAGATGCGATTGTTCGGCTCGATCCGCGCAGGCGCAAAATGCCTGAAATGCCACGAAGTCCCGCGCGGTGAACTCCTCGGCGCGTTTAGCTACGAATTGAAGCCGTCACGTTCCGTCCCGTGACTTTGCTGAAATGCACCTTCCGCGGAAACGTCTTGATTGCAGTTCTACATGCGATTTTCGTTCGCCGTGCGATCCCACTTCGATACAATTCGATTGGTCGGGTCGCTCCGCCTCACTTTTAGGAGATGCGAATCATGTTCACTCGGATTTTCGGCACGGCGACACTCGCCGTTCTCGTTGCGGCATTGGCGCTCGCGCCGATGTCGGCGCA
>JAYSKW010001088.1:0-15707 GCA_043726085.1 Limnoglobus sp. | reverse complement strand
CGACCCCGTACATGGCACGAAAGTCCCGGCTCTGGCGCTACCCGCCGACTTGACACCCGAACGGCTCGCCGACCGCCGTCGGCTGATGCTCGCGCTGTCTGGTGCCGACCGCCAACGCGAAGCCGCACGAGCTACCGGCGTGCTCGACGATTACCGTTCGCGTGCCATCGAGATGCTGACTTCGCCTACCGCCCGCGAGATGTTCGACCTCTCGAAGGAGCCGGGCAAAGTCGCCGATGCCTACGGCCGGACGCGGTTTGGGCAGTCGTGTTTGTTGGCCCGGCGATTGGTCGAAGGCGGCGTGCCGTTCGTGCAAGTGAACTGGAGCGATCACGTCGAATCCGAGGAAGATTCGGGCGACGGCGGCTGGGACCACCACTATCGGAACTTCCAGATCATGCAAGATCGCCACGCGGTCTGGCTCGATCAGGCGATGACGGCGTTGTTGAAGGATTTGCAGGATCGCGGCTTGCTCGGTTCGACTCTCGTTCTGGCGATGGGCGAGTTTGGGCGCGATCCGAAGATCAACGTGAAATCGGGACGCGACCACTGGCCCGGTTGCTACTCGGCACTGATGGCAGGCGGCGGCGTAGCGGGTGGCCGCGTCATCGGAACGAGCGACGCCAAAGCCGCCAAGCCCGCCGACACCCCACTGACGCCCGGCGACATTTGCACGACGATCCAGCACTGCATCGGCATGACGAGCGAGCAAGTCGGCGCGCTCGGGTTAGTGTCCCCCGGCCGCGTGATCAGCGAGTTGTTTTGAGAAAGCAAACGCGCCTATGATACTGCGACCAAAAACCACAGGGAGTTCATCGTGAACAATCGCATTCGTGCCTACGCCGTCATGCAACAGGGAAAGCCGCTGGAGCGATACGATTTCGATGCTGGCCCACTGGGCGCGGATCGAATCGAAGTTGCGGTCGAAAGTTGCGGCATCTGCCACTCGGACCTCAGCATGATCAAAAACGAATGGGGTATGACCGCATATCCATTCGTTCCAGGGCATGAAGTCGTCGGCAAAATCACCGCCGTCGGCTCGCTGGTCACGACGCTGAAACCGGGGCAAACCGTTGGAATTGGCTGGATGAGCGGTTCGTGCATGACCTGCCGGCAGTGTATGTCGGGCGATCAAAACTTGTGCGCGACTGCGGAACAAACCGTCGTGGGTCGGCCGGGTGGATTTGCGGACAAGATTCGGTGTCAGGCGGCGTGGGCACTGCCGTTACCCGAAGGGCTAGATGAGACCAAGGCGGGGCCGTTGTTCTGCGGCGGCATCACCGTTTTCAACCCGCTGGTGCAACTCGACGTGCGGCCCACTGACCGTGTCGGCGTGATTGGCATCGGCGGACTGGGGCACATGGCACTCCAGTTTCTGCGTGCCTGGGGTTGCGAAGTCGTAGCGTTCAGTTCGTCCGATTCTAAACGCGAAGAGGCAATGAAACTCGGTGCCCACCGAGTGATTAACTCTCGCGATGAAGCCCAACTGACGGCGGCACGCGGCACGTTCGATTTGATTTTGAACACCGTTAACGTGAGTATGAACTGGCAAATGTACGTCGACTGCTTGGCACCGCGAGGCAGACTGCACACGGTCGGTGCCGTTGCCGAACCGATCAGCTTAGCAGCGTTCCCGCTCATTCTCGGGCAAAAATCGCTGTCCGGTTCGCCTCTCGGAAGCCCCGTTACCGCAACCAAAATGTTAGAGTTCTGCGCCCGGCACAAGATCGCACCGGTTACCGAAACTTTCCCAATGTCGAAAGTCAATGAGGCAATTGCCCACCTTGAAGCGGGACGCGCCCGTTATCGCATCGTGATGACGAACGATATTAGCTAATCGTCACTGGTCGGGCATTTTGCCGTTTGGCGTCATTTTGTCGACAACGATCGGGCAGATGCTTCGAGAGGATTTCGCTAGTTTCTGTGGTCATTCGCAGGCACTGGTACTGGCGATACCCAAACGCGCGATACAGTCTATTCGAGAACATTACGTGCTGCTGAAGAAGGTGTCGTTACCCTTCAAGAAACGGCATGTTTCTCCTTTTGGCCAGTGAGAAGTAAGCACTTCCCGGATGAGCCTATTTTTTTTAGTTTCTAGTTCTTGGTCTCGACACAAACGCAAACCCCGGGTATTCGCCTTCGTTCGGTTAGTTGCATCGGAGGGCGGTATCGTGCGCGGAATCTTGCTCGTTCTTACACTCGGCTTCATCGGCTGTGCCGATACGCAATTCGCACGCACAGCACGAAGCATCGTCGGCAAGGAAATTCCCATTCCGAAGGGCGCGGAACCGAATCTGGGGGCTGCGTCGCGGGTCGATCAGATCGGGCGACAGATTGCGGCCGCGAATCCATTCATTGGGATCGAGCCGACGTTTCAAACCATTGGCAGTCCGGAATCATTACTATTTCACCTCGACCAACATGGGATGATTATCTCGGATTCGCTCGTCAGTTCGTGCAAAACCGATGCACAACTCGCTGCGGTGCTGTGTAGCGAACTCGGCAAGATGGTGTCCGAACACCGCAACGCCATCCGTATGGGATACCCCGAACCGTTGCCGAACATTTCGGTACCGAATAGCTCGGAGATGAATGGCATCCCGGCAGATCAGTTTCGCCTCGCGGAACTGGCGATGCTCGAGAAGCGATTTCCGAAAAAGGAAGCGGACCGAATGCGATTGCTGACGATCGATCCGCAAAAAATAGCAGCCGATTTGCTCAAGACGACAGGTTTTGAAGAATCGTCGATGAGTTCGGTCGAGTCTCTGTTGAAATCGACGAACAAAGACAGCGCCATTTCCCGTCAACTTGGTGGCAAAGGCACGAAGCCGACTTGGTCGAACTAATCGAACGATTGCCGTTTCGCTCTCACTTCGCTAATTCATCCAACAATCGTTGGCGATATATCCGCGAGTGGTTGACCGTACCGCACGCCGGTATAGATGTATATCAACAACCCTCAGTAATTCTCTCCGTTACGAAAGCGGGTGCCTTATGCGATTCGGACTCCGATTGTGCGCTCTTTCCCTCGTTGCGTTGGTCGTTGGGATGGCCCCCGGCTGCAACTCCGGTTCGGGCAAGCCTAAAGTGGCGATCATCACGAACTGTATTGCCGAGTTCTGGTCGATCTGCGAAGCGGGTGCCAAGAAGGGCAGTGCCGACTTCGGCGTCGATGTCGTGTTCATTCAGCCGAACAGCAATACCGTCAGCGATCAAACCGAGAAGATCAACGACGTGCTGAAGCTCGGCGTTACGGGAATTGCCGTCAGTGTGATCGACCCTAAAGAGCAGACGCCGAACCTCAAGCGGATCGCGGCTGAGAAGCACTTCCTGGCGATGGATAACGACGCGCCCGATAGCGGTCGCCTCTGTTACATCGGCATCGATAACTACGAAGCGGGCAAAGCGGTCGGGCGGATGGTCAAGGAAGCGATGCCGAACGGGGGTACGCTCGTCATGTTCATCGGCTCGATGTCGTCGGACAATGCCGCGAACCGCGTGGGTGGCGTACTCGATGAACTCGCGGGCCAAAAAGGGGCAAAAGGCCCGAAATACGGCCAGTTCACGCTGTACTTGAACGCCCCGCTCATCGACGAAACCAAGGAAGACAAAGCCCAGGAAAATGCGAAGGACGTTCTCGAAAAGCTCAAGGATGCACAGAATGTCGTGATGGTCGGCTTGTATGCATATAACCCGAAGGCGATCCTTCAGGCCGCCCGCGCCAAGGGTGTTGTTGGCAAAGTCAAGATCGTCGGCTTCGATGAAGACTGGGTGACGCTCGAAGGCATCGCGAAGGGCGAGATCGTCGGCACTGTCGTGCAAGACCCCTTCCAATATGGCTACAAATCGGTCGAAGTTCTCGCCGCCTTAGCCAAGGGCGACAAATCGAAAGCGACGACCTCGCCGATTCCTTACCGCAAGGTGACGAAAGATGGCGGCCCCGAAGAGACCATCAACGGCACGAAGGTCGTGAACCTGAAAGTGGCGGACTTCAAAGCGAAGCTCGAAGCCGACATCGCCAGCGGCAAGAAGTAACCATTCCAAACTGACAACGATCAACTCTTAACGAATAACTACTGTTTTCCAGTCAGTAGTTATTAGTGAATAGTTGATCGTTGGTAGTGACTGAACTATGCCCACCCCACTCATCGAAGCGACGGCGATCCGCAAACAGTTTCCGGGGGTTCTGGCCCTCGATGGTGTGTCGTGCGCGATCATGCCCGGTGAAGTCCTTGCCATCGTTGGCGAGAACGGTGCGGGCAAATCGACGCTGATGAAAATCGTCGCGGGTATCTACACGCCCGATGCTGGCGAACTGCGAATGAACGGGCAACTGGTTCGCTTCGACGGCCCCGCAGACGCGATGGAAGCGGGCATTTTCCTGATCCATCAAGAACTGAGCCTCGCGGAAAATCTGTCGGTTCTCGACAACTTGTTCCTCGGCCGCGAACGCACGAAGTTCGGCTTCCTGCGCGTGCTCGATCGCACGTCGATGGCGGCCACGGGCAGGGATGTTCTCGTTCGCGTCGGCTTGCCGAAAGAATTGTTACACGTCGAAGTGGGGACGTTGCCGCCGGGGCAGAAGCAGCTCGTCGAAATCGCTCGTGCGCTCATCAATGATGCGAAGGCGATCATCATGGACGAGCCGACTTCGAGCCTCACGCAGAAAGAAACGGATACGCTTTACGGCGTGATCGACGCGCTCCGAAGCTCGGGCGTTTCGATCTTGTACATCTCGCACCGACTCGCGGAAATCAAGCGATGTGCCGACCGTGCCATCGTGTTACGCGATGGCAAACTGACGGCGGAGTTGCCGAAGGCCGAGATCAACCACGCGAACCTCGTGCGGTACATGGTGGGCCGCGATCTGAAGCAGTTTTTCCCGCGAGACCACCGCAAAGGCGCGGGCGAAACGGTGCTGCAAATTCGCGACATGCGTTTTGCGGGCGGGCCGGGTTCCGGTATTTCGCTCGACGTGCGTGCGGGCGAAGTCCTCGGCATGGCGGGGCTGGTCGGGGCAGGTCGTACGGAACTCTCGGAGGCGATCTTCGGCATTCGCGCAATCACGAGTGGAACGATCCAACTCGCCGGTCAACCGGTGCAAATTCGCACGCCACGCGACGCCATCGCTGCGGGTGTTTACCTCGTTCCCGAAGATCGCAAACTCAACGGGTTGATCGTTGATGCGACCGTTGGCGAAAACCTGAGTTTGCCGAACTTCGGCCGAATCTCGCGATATTCGTGGCTCAGCCGTACAGGCGAAGCCGAACTGCATCGCGAGTCGATCCAGCGACTGCGCGTGAAGACGCCGAGCGCGAAGCAGACCGTCGGTTTGCTATCTGGGGGCAACCAGCAAAAAGTCGTGTTCGGCAAATGGCTGGCACGCGGGCCGAAACTGTTAATCCTCGACGAGCCGACGCGCGGGGTCGATGTCGGCGCGAAGGCAGAGATTTACGGGCTGATCGACGAACTCGCGGGTCAGGGCGTTGCGATCTGGATGATTACGAGCGATCTCGAAGAACTCCTCGGCATGTCGGACCGCGCAGTCGTCATGCACGAAGGCCGTATTGCGGGCGAACTGACACGCGAAGATTTGAACGAAGAAGCGGTGATGCGACTCGCAACGGGAGGCAGCGAATGAATCGGATTGCAGGCGTTTTGGTGTTGCTCGTCGGGTTGTACGCAGCCCTTTACGCTACGCGCCCATCTGCGCTCGATTCGTCGAACCTCATCGATGTCGGCAACCGCCAGGGCTTCTACGGCGTCATGGCCATCGGCGTCGGCGTCGTCATGATCGCGGGCGGCATCGACCTCAGTATCGGTGCGGTCGTGGCACTCGCCGCTACGTCTTTTGGCGTGTTGCTCAAGAACGGCGTACATCCGTACAGTGCGTTCGTCATCACCTTGATGGGCGGCACGTCGATCGGTTTCCTGCACGGCATCCTCGTTACGAAACTTCGGCTACAGGCGTTCCTGATTACGCTGTGCGGGCTGTTCGTTTACCGTGGACTCGCACGACTTTTGACGAACGATCTGCAAGTGGGAATGAACGCGATTCTGCGCGAAAAACCGAGCTTCGTGCCGAGCGTCGACTGGCTGCGATTCTATCTGACGGGCCACGAAGCCGATGGCAAACTTGCGTTCCCGGCGATGCTTGTATTGCTCGGCGTCATCGCGATCGTGGTCGGCCTGATCTTGCAAAAGACCTCGTATGGCCGGTACTGGTACGCGGTCGGTTACAGCGAACAAGCGGCACGATATGCCGGGGTGAATGTGGATCGACAGCGGATTGTCACCTTCATGATCGGCTCGACACTCGCGGCCCTCGCCGGGATCTTGTTGCTGTTGAAAGACAGCTCCGTGAAGCCCGACAACGCCGGCATGGCGTACGAACTCGAAGCGATCACGGGTGCCGTGCTCGGCGGTGTGAGTTTGCGTGGCGGATCGGGTACCGCGCTCGGCATCGTCCTCGGGGCTGCCGTGTTGCCATTGTTGAAGAACCTGATTATCTTCCTCGAAATTCCAAGTGCCGTCGAACCCGTCGTCATCGGCACGACACTTTTGTTGGGTACGACCGTCGACGAATTGCTTCGCAAACGAAGTTCTGCAAGGAAATCGGGTTAATTGGCAGCAAAATTGCCGATGAACTGAATAGACGAATCCGTTGTCTATTTAGGCTCACCGATGACTTGTGCATTATTCGTCCTCCTGACGTCGGCACCCCTGTTCGCGACGCAACCGAATGCGGAACCAACGACGGCGTCGGCGAAGATCACGCTCAAAGATGTCGATGTCGGCGAATTGCTCGAAAAACTAAAGGTCAAACTCGATTATCGTCTCGAAGGCCAAGTGACGATCGTTGCGAGTATGTCGGTCGAAATCGGCAACGCGACGAATTCAAAAGGCTACACATTTCGCGGGCAACTCACATCGGCGGCGTTGCGTTTCGAGGGTTTGCAAGTTCGCGATCTTTCGGCAAACGTGCTTTATGTCGATGGCAAACTCACGCTCACCGAGTTGAAAGGGGCGATCGTATCGGACGATGCCATCAAGAAACGCGGTGAATTCAAGGGGACAGCTACAGCTGCCATCGAACCGCGTGGCGAACTGAAAGCCGATCTGGAATTGACGAATTTGCCACTCGGCGAAGTTTTCAAAGCGATGCCAGGTGGCGTGCCCGTTGCGGGTGCCGTGAACGGCAAGATCGAATTTCGCAGTGCGGTGAACGATCTGCGCGATCAACGAAAATGGACCGCCAACGCGAATCTCGATGCCGAACAGTTGACAATCTTCCAACGATCCGTTCGCAATGCCAAATTGAAACTCACTTTGAAGGATGGCAACGCGACACTTTCCGATGTATCGGCCATCGTCGAAGGCATCCCGGTTACCGGCGATGCCACGCTTGCCATTGTCGAAAAGTACGCATTTCGCGCGGCGTTGCGGACGTTGCCGCAAGATGTCAGCGAACTGCAAAAACTCGTACCGGAACTATCGCTGCCGATCGCGATTAAGGGAAAATTGACGACCGACGCGACGATCCTCGGTACATTGAACCCCGTCGCCATCTCGGCTTCCGGGACGATTTCCGCGAGTGACCTCACGACGGGCGATTCGCCACCCGGCACACTGTCCGCGAGTTGGAAAGTCAGCCCCGAGCGTGTGACGGTCAGCGAACTTTCGGCAGTGTTGTTTGGCGGAAAGCTCACCGGGTCAGCCGATCTGCCACTGATTCCGAGTGCGAAGGGCGACCTGAATTTGACGTTCAGCGATGTCGATGCGACTGCGATTGCCAAATCGTTTCCCAAACTGCCGGTGCGAGTGACAGGGCAACTCTCGGGACAAGTGACTGGCGTGATACCTGCGGCGAAGCCGAACGAAGTGCGCGCGACGACTGCCGACGTCAACGTGACGGCAGACAAACTCACCGTGCAAGGGATACCGGCATCGAAGCTGACGGGCAAACTATCGCTGCTCGACGGCGTACTGAAGTACGAACTGGAAGGCAAAACGCTCGGCGGTTCGTTTGAAATCAACGGCCGCTATCCGGAACAGAAAGCACCGAAAGACGAGAATGGTTCGCTGCGGTTGCGCGGGATCGACCTCGCGCGATTGACCGAAGCACTGCGGCTCCGTGCGGTGCCATTGCGTGGGCGCGTCGATCTCTCGTTCGATTTTACATCGGATTTCAACAACGGTACGGGGCGTTACTCGTTTCGCGGGTTGGGCTGGGGTCGTAACCGTTTGATCTCGGAGATTCAGGGACGAATCGCGTTGCGGAACGGCTTGTTTGAAGCCTCCGATGCCGTTGGCCCCATTGCGGGTGGAACGATTCGCGCAAGGGTCCGCGCGAGTCTGGAAGACCCGTCGCGCAATTTTTTCCGGCTCGACATCGAACGTGCCGATCTCGGACGTTTGCTGAAAGCGTTCACCGACCGGCCCGATCTCATTGAAGGCGGTGCGTCGCTGACGGTGCGCGGGAAGTTCTGGCCGGAGTTCCGCGCAATGGGTTCGCTCGGCTTGAATCGCGGTCGCGTCGCGGGGTTGACGGCCACCGATGTGCGTGTGCCGTTCACGTTTACGACGAGTACGAGCGGCGGGCAATTGGTGATTCGCGATGCAAACGGAATGATCGGCAACGGCCGAGTAACGGCGAAACTGGAGTCTCAGTGGGGCGCGAGCGGGCATCTTAACGGGCAGATCCTCTTCACGAACGTGCAACTCGGTAACGTGTTCACCGAACTCAAACAATCGAACTACTTCGGCAACGCGCGAGTGACTGGGCGCATCGATATTCAGGGCGAGAATGTGCTTTCCGCGGAGGATGTCTCTGCGACTTTACTTGCGAACATCGCGCAGGCAACGGTGCGCGAACTGCCGGTTCTCGATCGGATTACGCCGTTCGTTACCCCTGCGGCGCTGCTCAAACCGTTCGATGCGGGTGAAATTCGCGGGCGATTGTCGCGTGGTGTTTTCCGCGTCGAACGGCTGACACTCGCGAATGCGACGGCGGACCTTTATGCCGATGGCACCGTGGGAATCGATGGGCGTCTCGCGCTGAACGTGATCGTTCGCACGGGGCAAATTGGCGTAAACGACACCGTCTTACGGCAAACGGGGCTACAACTGGCACGGTTGGCGACACCGTTACCGATCCAGGTTATCGGCCAAATCAGCAGCATACTCTCGAACCGCACGATTCGACTAGCCGTGACGGGAACGGTATCGTCACCGCAAACTCGGGTGAACGCGACCGCGCTGTTCACCGAAGAAACGATTCGGTACTTTTTGCGACAATCGATCTTCGGTACCGTCGCACCTCTACAACCGGCAGCGTTACGGCAAACTCGGTAAGTTCGGCTATTCTCCGACAATCCGAACGACCGATAAAACAGGAAAGGTTCCGCACGGAGTTCGGTTATGCGTGGCAAGATGTCGTGGATCGGATTCGCTGGTTTTACGCTTGTAACGCTGATGCAAACGGGCTGCGGCAGCCTCGGGCAGACGTTCGGACTGACATCACCCGCATACAAGCTGATACCGGAAGCCGAGGCGTTCCGCGACCGAAACGTGCCTCCACCGAGTCTGCCACGCGAACTCGCGAAATCGCCACTTGCCGAGTATCTCGTCGAACCCGGCGATGTGCTCCTCATTCAAACCGCCGATCTCGATTCGCCGATCCGCATCCCTGCCGATCAACCCGTATTACCCGATGGAAACATCGAACTCGGCGAGTACGGTCGCCTGCTGGTGTTCGGTAAAACTCCCGCCGCGATCGAAGTCGAAGTTCGACAACTCGTGAAGGCGAAAGAAAAGAAAGACGTCGCGATCACGGTACGGCTCATCGGTCGACAGAGCAAAGTGTTCTACGTACTCGGCGAAGTCAACTCGCCCGGTTCGTACCCGCTGAGTGGCCGCGAAACCGTTCTCGATGGGCTGATGGCCGCCGGTGGGTTGACGCATAAAGCCCAGGAACGCAAGCTGATTCTCGTACGCCCCTCGCAACCCGATGGCTGCCAGGAAATTTTGCCCGTTTGCTATCCGCAGATCGTGCAACTCGGCGACACCACGACGAATTATCAACTCCGTCCTGGCGATCGCATCTACGTGCCGAGCCAAAGTACGCTCGAGAGTCTGTTCCCGAGCCGCGTGAAAACATCCGCACCGTGCTGCACGACGCACGTACCCTGTGCAACGGGTGGTTGTGTCGTGGCGAAATAAAATCGCACGCGGCGCATGAGTTGCACACTTCTGGCGCGTCTTCGACCGCAGTTTGGGGTGTCTCATGAAGCGAATCGCAAGAATTTTACTTTGGGTAACGGGTATCGCGTTCGCCGTGCTCTGCCTCGGTTGGGTCGGGATCCGCGGCTACCTGAACAGTTCGTATGGCCAACAGATGGCGAGCCAGCAACTCAGCCAACTTGTCGGTACGACCGTCGAGGTCAGCAGCCTCGGCGTCGGCACGAGCAGCACATCGATCAGCCTTCGAATTCCCGACCCCACGCCCGAAGCACAGAGTGACCTGATTAAAATCGGTTCGCTCGAAGCCGATGTGTCGCTTCTGAACTTGCTCACGAGCCAGGTGGCACCGACGAGTGTGACGGCGAACGACGTGGAAATCCTGCTGCGATTCGATGCCGACGGGAAGCGGCTTTCGACGTTCCCGAAGTTCGCAAAGGGTGACGGCGCATTCACGATACCCGCGATTCAAATCCACAATGCACGCATCCGCGTTCAGTTTATGGGGCATCCCGAATTCGATTTCGGCGGCATTCAAGGCAACCTCAAACGCGATGGCGAAGCGTACGTTTTAACGGGCGATGCCGACGAGCCGAAGTGGGGCAAATGGAAGATCACCGGTAAACTGAACGCCAACGCGACCGAGGGGCAGTTCCAATTGCAAGCGGACGATGCCCCATTGAACGACGCACTTTTGCAAAGCATACCCTATGTTCCAACGGAAGTCTGGGACCATCTCGCCGCGTCCGGGCAGACTGTTGCAACGATCACGCTCACATTCCGGCCAGGCCACGATCTCGGGTATCGCGTCGATCTGCATCCGAAAAAAGCGACGTTACGTTTCCCGTCGGCGGAAGTGGCGGTATCCAATTTTGTCGGCCAGATACTCGTCGAAGACGGCCAAGTACACATCAACGATGCCGTCATGCAACTCGCCGATGGCACCGTGTCGTTAAACGGAAGTTGCGACTTCAAAAAGCCCGGTCGCGTCATCGCGACGAAGCTGAAGTCGAAGCGTGTGGATATTCGCCGCTTGCCCGATTCGTGGGGGTTGCCGAAAGAGATGGAAGGCAAGCTGACCGGCACGGCCAACTTGCAATTGCACATCGGAGCAGACGGCAAAATGGACCCACGCGGTACCGGTCGAGGGGAACTTGAAGACGCAAAAATAACTGGATTAGACGCGAAGATTGAGTTAAAACTGAGCGGTCGCGGTGGCCGATTCCGTTTTGACGCAAACGAGTAATTGCCGTTCGACTTTCACCATAGATTCTGGAGAACGATCATGAACGCAGGCATCCCCGACCGTCGGGAATTTATTCAGACTGGCATTGCCGGTTTGGCCGTAGCTGGAGTTGTCGCTGGCGCGGAACCGTTACCAGTGAACGCAGGTCGCATTCCGATGCGGCGTTTCGGCAACACGCAAGAGATGGTGTCGGCGATTTCGCTCGGCGGCCACGCGGCGACGAATCCGAAGTTATTCGCCGAGAAGGATAGCGTGAAGCTCATTCAACGTGCCGTCGATGAAGGCATCACGTTTATGGATAATTGTTGGGATTATCACGACGGCGTTGCCGAGGAGCGAATGGGACAGGCACTTGTCGCCGATAATCGTCGAGACAAATGCTTCCTCATGACAAAAGTCTGCGGACGCAACGCGAAAGATGCCCAACAGCACCTCGAAGACAGCCTCAAACGACTCAAAACCGATCGTATCGATCTGTGGCAATTCCACGAGATCGTCTACGACAACGACCCCGACTGGGTGTTCAAATTGGACGGTGCAATCCACACGGGCTTGAAGGCAATTAAGGATGGCAAAGTACGCTACCTCGGCTTCACGGGGCACAAGGATCCTTCAATCCACCTTGCGATGTTGGCCAAACCGTACGATTGGGCGGCCGTGCAATTGCCGCTCAATGTAATGGACGTCCATTACCGAAGCTTTCAAAAGAAAGTGCTACCGGAACTCAATCGGCGAGGTATCGCGGCACTCGGTATGAAAAGTCTTGGGGGGAATGGATCGATCGTCAAGAAAGCCGGCATCGCCGTCGAAGATGCCCTGCGCTACGTGTTATCGTTACCGATCACCACACTGGTGAGCGGAATTGATTCCGAGAAGGTGCTCGATCAGAATCTCAAAATCGTACGCAGTTTCCAGCCGATGACGGACGCGGAGCGAACCGCGATCGAACAGCAAACCGAGAAGATAGCGGGCGATGGTCGGTACGAACTATTCAAATCGTCGAAACAATTCGACGGCCCGGTGCATAGGAAGCAGCATGGTTTCGACGACCTGGAAGGGCCATAACGCTGAATTCTGGCATGGGTATTTCGGGAGAGTTCAAACTTAGGTTGCAGTTTTTACTTCCTCCGAAATTGCTAAGCAATGAAGGCGTGAAAGTGAGTCAGGGATGCGACCAAACACCTCATTGTGGGAGGCTCCGTTCCGATCGAGAAAGCCATAGAACTCGCATTGGCCGCTGGGCGGATTTGTTAGGAGGCAGCACTGGAACGACAGCCTGAGATTGAAGTCTATCTCCGCGATTGCCCGACGGAGCGACTGGTCGCTTGGATGCGAGCCGTCATCGGGCCTCTGGAAGACCCGGTGGAGTCCGGTGCTGCCATTGTTTATCCCAGCGCGATCGGAGCAGTCGTGGTCACGCCGTGTATCGAGGATGGCTCGTTCGTGGGAGTCTGGTTCAATACTAATCGCAGCCCTTGGACCACAGACGTAGATTGCGCAAGGCAGGCAGCGAGGGAATTGGTGTGTACGGTGCGGTGCGATCCGGGGCAGCACTTACCCGAGGTGCCTCGGTGGGTGTCGGACGTATTCCTTGAAATCTCCGGTGGTGTCGAGAAATTGGTCGAGTGGCCACCCAGAAACTATATGTGATCAGTCTGTGACATATCGCGTATGTCGATCCGTGCGTTCCGTTTTCTCCTGCAATCTGCATCCAAACTGAACGACAAATTGAGTGGAATTCACTGCGGAACACGCGGAATCGGCGTGCGTTTCGGTATAACACCAGCGAACGAAATTCCCGCACGAAGTCACCATATGCTTTTCGATACGCTCGCGATCTTCGGCGTCGGTTTGCTCGGCGGGTCGCTCGGACTCGCCGCGAAAGCCAAGCATGTGGCTCGCCGCGTGATCGGTGTCGGACGCAGCGAATCGCGATTGCAGGAAGCCAAGCACGCGGGCATTCTCGACGATTACACGACCGACCCCATCTCAGGCGTGATCCGTGCCGATCTCGTCATTGTCTGCACGCCCGTCGACGACATCGTGCGGCAAATTCGCGAAATCGCCCCACACTGCCCGCGCGGTTGCCTCATCACCGATGTCGGCAGTACCAAGCGCGATATCGTCGAGAATCTTCGCGAAATCGTCAGTTTCGTCGGGAGCCATCCGATGGCCGGTTCCGAGAAAAAAGGGGCCGCTTTCGCGCGAGCCGACTTGTTCCAGAATCGCGTGTCGATCGTCACGCCGCACATGAACAGCGAGCCGGCTTCGGTTCGACGCATCGCGCAATTTTGGGAAGCGCTCGGCAGTCGCGTCGTCGAAATGTCGCCCGAACAACACGATCGTGCGGTAGCGTATATCAGCCATTTACCGCACGCAGTGGCAGCGGCGCTCGCGGGTGCCGTCGATCCGGTGCATCTGGCAATTGCGGCAGGTGGGTTCAAAGACACGACGCGAGTTGCGGCCGCCGAACCGACGATTTGGGAACCGATCTTTCGCACGAATCGCGAAGAAGTGCTGGCCGCATGCGATCGCTTCGCGGAGCAGTTCGATACGTTCCGCAAGCTACTGGCCGACGACGATGGCGCGGGTTTGATTCGATGGCTCAACGAAGGGAAACGGGTGCGCGATGCTGTGGGAAGCTGAAATTCGACCGGTGGGCCGCGATGCCGAGCGCGACCGGGTGTGCGAGGAATTCGATCTCTTAACCCACGGTAAACGGGGCAGCGATTTGATTTCCGCCGCCGCACGCGGGTTCCTGTTCGAGGGCGAGTTCGATGACGCGGAAGCGGCGATGCTCGCACGCCAATTGCTCGTCGATTCGCTCGTCGAAACCGTCACCGTTTCGCCGGTCGGCACGATTACCGACGGGCATACGTACACGGTGATTCTGAAGCCCGGCGTCATGGACCCCGTCTCCGAAAGCGTACTGGCCGCATCGCGCGACATCGGCATTCCCCTGACGCAAATCCACACGTTCCGTCGTTACTTCAGCACACGCGAACTCGCTGCCAGTGACCGTGAAACGCTGTTTCGCCGCGTGTTGGCGAACGATGCCATCGAACGCATCATCAGCGGCACGCTGCAACCCGAGCACTTCACACGCGGCAAACGGTACGATTTCAAAATCACCATCGTACCGCTCCGTAACCTCGATGATGCCGCTCTGTTGCAAATTAGTAAGGATGGCCAACTCGCATTATCGCTCGATGAAATTCGGACGATTCAGCAGCATTTTCGCGAACTCGACCGCGACCCGACCGACATCGAACTCGAGACCGTCGCGCAAACGTGGTCTGAACATTGTTCGCACAAAACGCTCAAAGGGACGATCGAGTACACCGAAACGACCGCCACCGGCACGACGACGCGGCGCTACGAAAACTTGCTGAAAGAGACGATCTTCGGCGCGACGCAAACGATCCGCAAGAAACTCGGTGCGAACGACTGGTGCGTCAGCGTGTTCTCCGACAACGCGGGCATCGTCACGTTCGACGACCAATTTCACCTTTGTTTCAAGGTCGAAACGCACAACCGGCCGAGTGCCATCGAGCCGTACGGCGGCGCGAACACGGGCCTTGGTGGTGTGATTCGCGATGTTCTCGGCACCGGCCTCGGCGGGCAGCCGATCTGTAACACCGACATTTTTTGTTTCGCCAACCCGGATTTTCCACCAGAGCAACTGCCGCCCGGCGTCATCCATCCGCGGCGCGTCATGAACGGCGTCGTGGCCGGCGTACGCGACTACGGCAACCGCATGGGCATCCCCACCGTTAACGGCGCGATCCTGTTCGACGACCGCTATTTGGCCAACCCACTTGTGTTCTGTGGCACCGTAGGCCTAATCCCCGTCGGCATGGAATGGAAGCTCGTTTCGCCCGGCGAACGCATCATCGCTGTTGGTGGCCGCACCGGTCGCGATGGCATTCACGGCGCGACGTTCTCGTCCGAACAACTCACCGATCAGTCGGAGAAAGTCAGTGGTGGGGCGGTGCAGATCGGCAATGCGATCGAGGAGAAAAAAGTCCTCGACGTCATCTTGCAAGCCCGCGACCGACGGCTGTACACCGCGATTACCGACTGCGGCGCGGGTGGCTTTAGCTCCGCCGTCGGCGAGATGGGAGCCGAGTGCGGTGCTCGCGTCGAACTCGATAAGGCACTGTTGAAATACGACGGCCTGAGCTACACCGAAATCTGGATCAGCGAATCGCAAGAACGAATC
>JAYSKW010001087.1:0-3203 GCA_043726085.1 Limnoglobus sp. | reverse complement strand
TTCCGAAGACGACGGCGAGGCCCAACCCGGTGCCTTGGCCGATCTCTTTCGTCGTGTAAAACGGCTCGAAAATCCTCGACTGGACTTCCTCGTTCATGCCTGCGCCAAAATCGCGTACCGTCAGCCGCACGTAATCGCCAGGGCGGGCCGACGGATTGGTTACCACCGTTGCGGGGGTGAATGTCACGTGCCCAGTCGACAACATCAAGCGACCGCCTTGCGGCATCGCATCGCGGGCATTCAAACAGAGGTTCATCACGATTTGATTGATCTGCCCAGGGTCCGCTAGTACCGCCCAGAGTTCCGGCCGCGTATGAACATCCATCACGATCCGCGGGTCGATCGTTCGGCGCAACAACTGAACTGTCTCGCGCAGCACGCAGCCGAGGTCGGTCGGTTGCAGTTGCAACGGCGTACGACGCGCGAAGCCCAATAATTGCGAGGTCAACTCGGCAGCGCGTCGGGCGGCCCGCTCGGTGCTCTTCAGCAGTTCATCTTGCGGCTGGCCGCGAAATTCCTCGCGGGCTAACTCGATGTTCCCGAGCACGACCGTCAGCAAGTTGTTGAAGTCGTGCGCGACGCCGCCCGCGAGTTGGCCGACGGCTTCCATCTTCTGGGATTGTCGCAGTTGATCTTCGAGCCGCTTGCGCGATGAGCCATCGCGACCGATCGCGACGATACCGATGATTTCGCCGGAGTCTTCGCGGATCGGGGAAAACTGCCAATCGACGAGGACGTCGCGACCCGACGGGTGACGGACCCATTCTTCCAAACGACCGGGCTTACCTGTTTTTAAGGCATTCGCTTCGGCGACCCGGCAACGGGCGGCCCACTCGAACGGGAATAGTTCTACGCAGCTTTTCCCAATAATCGCACTCATCGGCATCGCCACAAATTCCTCGAATGCCGCGTTGCCACCGGTGAAAAGCAACTCGCGATTCTTGTACGCGATCACGTCGGGGATCGAATCGAACAGGGCGCGAAGTAGCGCGTGCTGTTCGCGGAGTTCGCGTTCGGTGCGGGTGCGGTCGGTCACGTCGCGGTAGTTGAATACGACGCCGTTGACGTCGGGGTTATCGAGTCGGCTGACGGCGGTCATTTCGATGTTGCGCCAACTGCCACTGGCGTGCGACATCCGCACGCGCCACACAACGTCTTGCCCCGGTCGGGAGATCGACTGCAAGAGGTTCTTACGCGCCTCCGCACGATCGTCGGCATGAATCGAATCGAACAGGCTACGGCCTTCGATAACGGATGGCAGGTGACCGAGAATCCGCGTCAACGTCGGGCTGGCGTACTGCACCTTCCCCCGCGCGTCGGCAACGAGAATGCCATCGCCGGACTTCTCCACCATCGCCCGGAACCGCGCCTCGCTTTTTCGCACCTCCGTCTCGGCGAGTTGCGCACGGCGCAAGGCATCGCGGCGGTCGGTATCGTCGCGCACGGTGTAAAGTGCATAAGTTGTCGGTTTCGCGTGCAATCGCGTGACGGTGATCGTGACTGGCAACCAGCCCGGCGACTGCCGAACGCGCAACAGGAAACCGCCCTGCCCGTGGAACTGCGTCGTCTTCTCGGTGGCTTCGCGCAGTGGATCGGAGTGGGTTTTGGCTTCGTCGAACCGGAACAGATCCGACGCCAAACAGCCGTTGAGTTCGTGGCGCGGAAACCCCGTTAGCCGCAGCCCCGTTTTGTTGACGAGGAGAATGCAATCCGACTCGGGTTCGATGAGGAAGAGCGCATCGCCGTTTTCCTCGAACAACCGCGAGGCGAAATCGGGCTGGCCGAACACATTCGCCAAGATGGCGTCGGTACTGGTAACGTCTTTACGCAGTGGGTCGAGTGAAGTGACCGCCATAGGATATACTTAGCACCGATAGTGACGACGATAGAAACTTTCCTCAAGCTATCGTACGCGACATCGATCCGCAACGAAATTCACGAGAACAACCCATGGCGACGATCATCGACCGGCGTACCGTTCTGGCCGGGGTGACGGGCGGAATCCTCGCCGCAACGGGGTGGATTGCTGCTCGCGCCGACGAAGCCAAACCCGTCGAGCCGTTCCGATTCTGCTTGAATACCAGCACGGTCCGCGATAACGGCAAGTCGCGGCCGATTGTTTCGCTCATCGAGATTGCATCCAAGGCCGGCTATCAGGCGATCGAACCGTGGATTTCCGAACTCGATACGTACGTGAAAGAGGGCGGCTCGCTGAAAGATCTCGGGACGCGAATCGCCGATGCGGGACTGGTCGTTCCCAGTTCGATCGGGTTTGCCGAATGGATCGTCGACGATGAAAGCCGACGCAAAAAGGGCCTCGAAACCGCAAAGCGCGACATGGATTGGGTGCGGCAGATCGGCGGAACGAAGATCGCCGCGCCGCCGATCGGCGCGACCGGCGGCACCAGCAATCGCGACGACCCGAAGGCGAGTCAGCCGATCTTCGATTACGTGCTCGCGGCGGATCGCTACCGCACGCTTCTGGAACTCGGCCTAACGATGGGCGTGACGCCGCAAGTCGAAATCTGGGGGTTCTCGAAGACGCTCAAACGCCTCGGCGAGGCGTTTTTGATCGCCTCCGAATGCGGCAAACTCGGCGGCTGCATTCTGCCCGATGTGTACCACCTTTACAAAGGCGGCTCGGACTTCGCGGGCCTGAAACTCATCGGCGGCGCGGCCATCGGCATCTTCCACGTCAACGATTACCCGAAGAAAGATCGCGGCACCATCAGCGATGCCGACCGCGTCTACCCCGGCGATGGCGTCGCCCCGCTAAGCGACATCTTCCAAACGCTCCGCGACATCGGCTATCGCGGTTACCTCTCGCTCGAACTCTTCAACCGCGAATACTGGAAGCAAGACGGCCTAACCGTGGCGAAAACGGGGTTGGAAAAGATGAAAGCCGCCTTGGCGAAGAAGTGAGTACGCCAGAATCGTAGCCGCGAAAACAGACGAACCCGGCTCTCCTTTGGAGGCCGGGTTGCGTGGGTCGCCCCTTCGACGACGAGGGGGCTTTGGCTTAGTACTTCGTCATTTCGTTCAGGATCTTCTTCTGCATATCGGGGTTCGCCCCAACGTACAAGTGAAGGTGATCTTTGTCGATGTAGATGACCTGCGTGCGGCGCTTCTTGACGTAGGTGGGGAACGGGTAGCTCGATTGCACCGTTTCGGTGTAATAGATCACGTTTTCCCAGTGACAGTGG
>JAYSKW010001086.1:0-2315 GCA_043726085.1 Limnoglobus sp. | reverse complement strand
GCGAATGCGAATGGAGCCGACATGCCTGGCGATCTCACGATAGCTCAACGACCCGGCGAGAACAGCGTGCGCAGAAAACTCTGCACCATGATGTTCTTGCAGTTCTTCATCTGGGGGGCATGGTTCGAACTCGGGTTCGATTACATCCCGAAACTCGGTTTTAACGGCGACTGGCAACTCCCGCTGATCTTCGGCGCGTTCAACGTCGGTGCCCTGGTCGCGTTATTCTTCAGTACGCAATTTGCCGACCGCAAGTTCGCCGCCGAGAAGTTCCTTGCTTTCAGTCACCTCATCGGCGGGCTGGCGATCCTCGGCTTGTACTTCGTGAAGCCGGAAACCGACGCGGCAGGGAAAGTCACCGAGGCGGCGGCGAACGCGGTGTTCTGGCCGTTCTTTTTCCTGATGTTGCTCCACTCCATCTTTTACGTGCCGACCGTGTCGATCACAAATTCGATCGCCTTCGCGAACCTCCGCAGCCCTTCGACGCAGTTCGGTCCGATTCGCCTTTGGGGTACCATCGGCTGGATCGCGGCCAGTTGGCCGTTCATTTTCATCCTGATCGACTGGGCAAAAGTGCCCGCATATAACACGCTTCCCTTCTTCGATTGGATCGGCAAGGCGCTCGGCACTTCCGTAGAAGGGGCCAATGCAATGGATCTCAAGCGATCGATCTTCCTCGTCGCGGGTGTCGCTTCGCTGATCCTGGCCGCGTTCAGCCTGACCCTACCGCACACGCCGCCGAAACCGGCAATTAAAGGCGAAGATTCGTTGGCGTGGCTCAAGGCGATGAAGCTGCTGAAAAACCCGTTCGTGGCCGTGCTGTTCCTCGTGACATTCATCGATGCCGCCGTACACCAGAGCTTTTTCTACTGGACCTTCACCTTTCTGGGGCCGAAAGCCGATGGTGGCGTCGTGGACATCCCCGCGAACTGGGTCGGGCCCGTCATGAAGATCGGCCAGCTGGCCGAAATCATCACGATGCTGTTCCTCGGCTACGTCCTTAAAAACTTCGGCTGGCGGACGACGATGATCGTCGGCGTACTCGGTCACGCCGTCCGATTCGCCGTGTTTGCGTTCTATCCCGAGCAAGTCCCCGCCATTCTCGTCAACGTGATTCACGGCATCTGCTACGCCTTCTTCTTCGCCACGGTTTACATCTTCGTCGATGAGTTTTTCCCGAAGGATGTGAGAAGTAGTGCTCAGGGGCTGTTTAACGTGTTGATCCTAGGCGTCGGGCCGTTCGTCGCGAATTTCGCTTGCGGCATCCTCAAGACGCAAAACACAACCAAAGACGCACTCGGCAAAGACGTGCTCAATTACCCGGCAGTGTTTCAGGTCTCGATGATCGCCGCGCTCGTCGGTTCGGTGCTGTTGTTGCTCTTTTTCCACCCGCCGAAACAGCCAGTTGGCAGCACTGCCCCTCAATAATCACAAAGCCCAGGGACGATCGTCCCTGGGCTTTTCAACGTCTCACGTCGAGTGTGTCAACGAATAAACCCCGGCGATGTCGCCGGGGTTCGGGGTTTTCGTCGGCGATTACTTCTTCACTTGATCCTTCGGGATGTCGGCGAGTTCGACCGACACCGCCGCGTAATGGCTGAACTCCATGCTGAAGCTCGCTTGGCCCTTCGTGGCACTTCGCAAGTCGCTCGTGTAACCGAACAAGTTCGCGAGCGGAATCTTCGCCATCACCTGCGCGACGCCGTTGTCTTCGCTGGTTTCTTCGATCACGCCACGCTTGCTGCTGATGTTACCGGCAATCTGGCCCTGGTAGTCCTTCGGCGACACGACCACGACCTTCATGATCGGCTCGAGCAATTGAATACCCGCCTTCGTCTCGGCTTCGCGGAACGCTTCGAGGGCGCACAAGTAGAACGCATCTTGCGACGAGTCGACGTCGTGCATCTTGCCGAAGTGGAGTTCAAACTCCAAATCGACGAACGGGAACGGGTACTTGTACCCCTTCTTCGCCGCTTCGCGGAGGCCTTCCTCCACGCTCGGGATGTACTGCTTGTCGATCGCCCCTTGCGTGATGCTGTTCACGAAGTAGACGTTGTTCGGGTCGGGCTTGATCTTCGGATCGTTGAGTTCCTCGATTTCCTTGATCTTCTGCTCGACTTCTTCGGGCTTCAACGGCGCGAACTTCACTGCAATCACGGCGAACTTGCCGCGTCCACCGGTCTGCTTCTGGAACTTGTACTCGAAATCGACCATGCGTGCGAAGCACTGGCGGTACGCCACCCGCGGCTTACCGAGTTTCACCGAGTCCAAGTCTTCCTGTCGAATGCCGACGGCGCGTTTCAGCTTCTCGATCG
>JAYSKW010001085.1:0-1912 GCA_043726085.1 Limnoglobus sp. | reverse complement strand
ATCCCGTGAGGTCCGCATGGCCGATACGATCCCCGTCTCGTGCCCGAGCTGCGCGAAAGGAATGAAAGTTCCCGTTGCGATGGCGGGCAAGAAGATTCGCTGCAAAGAGTGCCAGACGGTGCTGACGGTGCCAGCGGTCGGCGGTGCGAAACCGGCGACCGCGAAACCGGCCCCACCGAAACCTGCGAAACCCGCGGGCGATACGTTCCAGCTCGCCGACGCGCCGAAGAAATCTGCGGCACCGAAGAAGCCCACCGCCGCGCCCGCCCCCGCTGCCAAGAAACCTCCCGTCGACGACGACGACGATGCCAACCCGTACGGCATCACGGCAAACGAGTTCGACACCGCGCGGTGTCCGTTCTGTGCCGTCGAACTCGACCCGCCCGATACGGCGATCTGCTTGAACTGCGGCTACGACATGGTTCAGCGCCGCCGCCACGAAACCAAGAAGATCGAGGCGCACACCCAGGGCGATTACATCAAGCATCTTCTGCCAGGGATCGCCTGCGCCATCGTCGTACTGATCTTCATCGCGATCATCTATTTCTCGCTGACGAACATGGGCGATCTCTTCCGAAAAATGGATCTCGAAGACGACTCGGAAAACGAAGTCACGAAAAAGAAGAACTTCGTCGTCCCCCCCGGTGCCTGCTCGCTACCGGTCATCGTCGCGTCGCTGTTCGTGATCTGGAAAGCCGGCCAATTCGCCTTCAAACGCTTCGTGTATAACTGGCGACCCGTCGAAGTGGTGCAGAAGGACAAATAACGCCGCGACCGCGCCACAGGGTTCATCTCGTCATACGTCGTCGATATTCAGTTCGGCGACGGCCTTTTTCGTGGCTTCGACGATCTTCGCTTCCCAATCGGGATCGTCGGGGTGAAACGGAAATGTCACGCCGCGCGAACTGTTGACGATCGCACCGAGGCCGTTGCCCAAGAATGCGGCTTTCACATCGGCGGCCGTGCCACCTTGTGCGCCGTAGCCGGGAACCAAGAACCACACATCGGGCATCATTTCGCGCAACTCGGCGAGTTCGCGCGGGTGCGTCGCACCGACGACCGCACCGACATCGCCGAGGCCACACTCGCCCAAACGCACCGCATTCCAACTCGCAACCGCCTCGGCGACGTGCCGATACACGGGTTTGCCATCGCAAACTAAATCTTGAAATAACCCCGCACCTTTGTTGCTCGTCCGAACGAGTACGAACAACCCGCGGTCGCGTTTCCGGGCGGCCGCGATGAACGGCTCGACGGCGTCTTCACCCAGATACGGGTTCACCGTCAGTGCGTCCGCGTTCCAAACGGGACCGAACGCGGCTTCGGCGTAAGCCGTCGCCGTACTTGCGATGTCGCCGCGCTTGGCATCGAGAATCGTTACCAACCCGAGTTGCTTGGCGCGGGCCAATATCGAAGCCAACGCGGCGAAACCGGCGACGCCGACTTGCTCGAAGAAAGCCGCCTGCGGTTTGACGACGGGGGCGAGATCGGCCACGAGATCGAGGACTTTCAGCCCGAATGCCTCGTAGGCCGCCGCGATTCCTTCGGGGCCGAAGCGGTCTCGGATCGACAGCGGTAGCGACTCCCAACGCGGATCGATCCCCACGCAGAGGGCGTTGCGTTTTCGTCGAATCGACTCGGCCAGGCGGTCGGCAAAATGGCTCATGCGCAATCAATCTTCCAGTTCGGATGGATCCATCCCCACGGCGGCTTCGTCGGCGAGGCGGTCGAGCGTGCCTTGCACCGCACTCATCCGTTCGGGTCGCTTCAGGGCTTTGAAGCTGAGGCACTGATGAATCAACTCCGTGAGTTCTTTCGGCGTCGCGCGATTGATCTCGTTCGCGGGCTTGAGTTGTTCGTCGAATGTCTCTTCGCTGATCTGCATTCCATCCGCGCTCGCCAGCACCATCGG
>JAYSKW010001084.1:0-1835 GCA_043726085.1 Limnoglobus sp. | reverse complement strand
CCCGGTGGCTCTTAGAGCCATACGAGCCACCGGGCTTGTCCCGGTGGGAGTCAACGAGAAGGCCGACCCGGTATAATCGTAGGGTCAACACTCGATTCGGAGGTACTTATGCCGATGCACGATTGGACTCAGGTGGAACCGACAATTTACCACCACTTTCACCAACAGTGGACGGTATCCATCGCGGATGCGCTCAATGCCGGGCATCTCCCACCAAGGTTCTCTGCATTGATCGAGCCACAAGGTGTCGTACCTGACGAACGACAGAGTGATACCATCCTCCAGCGGGCGAACCGGATTGCGATTCGACACCGGATGGGCGAAGTCGTGTGCATCATCGAGATCGTGTCGCCGGGGAACAAAGCGAGTCGGTCGGCGTTGCATGCGTTCGTCGAGAAAACCTGCGATTTTTTGCGTGCCGGTGTGAACGTGCTGTTGGTCGATCCATTTCCGCCCGGTCCGCGCGATCCGCATTCGTTGCACTAAGTGATTTGGGACGAAATCGAGGAGGCACCATTTGAAATGCCTGCCGAAGAGCCGCTATTGTTGGCCGCGTACCAATCGGGAGACAACGCCGTCGGCTTGTCGCCAGTGGCGTTCCTCGAACCGTATCGCGTTGGCGCGGCGATGCCAGATATGCCAGCCTTGATCGGCCGCAATTCGTACGTCGATGTCCCGTTGGAACGCACGTATCAATCGGCGTGGGACGTCTGCCCGTCCGACTATCGCTACCTCGTGGAACACGGTCGTTTGCCCGACGAGTAATTTCGTTCGCCGAGCGTCATGGAATCAGTGAGTGATCGATCGTTTCGTTGCCGGCGCGGGTGGAGAGTGCGGGCAGAATGGCGGCGGCGGAGTAGTTGAGGAACCGGACCGAGCCATCGCCGAAGAGCCAGTTTGCGCCGCCGGGGTGCGGACTCCAGAAGTGTTGCGTGTGGCAGCGATTCTTGAAATCGCCGGGGCCGTACGTCGAGGGCTTCGGGCATTCCGGCGCGATGAGGTTGCGGTAGTCGACGACGGCCAGGGCACTATCGTACGCGGACCACGCCCACCAGCCCCAATCTTGATCCTTCTCCGGGGACGGCGGGCGTTCGCCGACCATCACCGTGTTGCTCGTTCCATCGGTAATCGAGACCATCGTCGTTGCGGAACTGCGGTAGAGGATGCCATCTTTCGGCCCGCCAAATTCCAAGTTCAAATTCGTGTTCGATGGGCCGCGCAGGTAGCCACTGCCTTCGACGGCGAGATACGACGTCAGGCCGAATTTGTTGCCGATATGTTTGTAATGCCCGCCATCGGAGATGAAGTTCCCGCGCGAATCGGAGGGGCACGTGTAGATCGATACCGCCCGTTGTTGTGCGGTCGACATGCCGATGTCGACGAGGTTTTGCTGTTCGATTTGCGGGAGAATCAGCGTGGCCCAGCTTTTGAGCGGTAGCGGGTCCGGTGGCAACGGAATGTCGGACGGCTCGCGAAAGTTCCAGTATTCGTTGTAGGCGTGCGGAAGGTGTCGATTCGCGTCGTGATAAGTATGGAGCGCGAGGCCAAGTTGTTTGAGGTTGTTGATACACTTCGCACGGGCCGCCGCTTCGCGCACCTTCTGCACGGCGGGCAGCAATAACCCGATGAGGATCGCGATGATCGCAATGACGACGAGGATTTCGATTAACGTGAAACCCCGTCGAATGAATCTCGCCACGACGATTCTCCGACGGGGTAAGTGCGTTCAAAAGATTGGCATGGTTCCAATCGCGGCGATTTTGGGTAGCAGAGTGACTCCAGGCTCTACCCACCCACCCATCCGTGGACTCATTCCCGAATTTCGGAACCAACCT
>JAYSKW010001083.1:0-5147 GCA_043726085.1 Limnoglobus sp. | reverse complement strand
GTCGAAAAGAAGCACTACAAGCAACGCCTCGACCTCATGAACTACGACAAGAACCGCCAAGAAATGATGCAAGACCTCGGTGCCGATCCGTACGTGGATTAAACGAGCAGTGCGGGATGGAGTCGAAGTCAACCCACTGCTCCCGACAGAATTTACTACCGACAGAACGACAGTTGATATCCTCCGATATGAAGAATCCAAGAAAGCGCCAGTTCCGGATATTCCCTCGGTGCGGGAATTGCTACTATAACACTGTTGCTTTCAGTGCATCGTATGAGGGTTATGCTCGTGAAGAACACCATGCTGTCGAAGTTGTTCGGCGCACTACTGTTGGGCGGCCTGATCGCGACTGTGACCGCGTTCGCCTCGGATAGTTCGTACGCCGATCCATCGGTACCCGCGGCCGAGTATGCCGAGGAAACGTACGGCAGTGCCGATTTCACCGGCGAAGCGGTCGATATGCACGATTGGCAAGAAGTGGTCGCGAAGAAGAGCGGTTCGGTCGTCACGACGATCGTTTACAAGCCGATCGTGAAAGTGATCGTCAAAGGTAAGGTCACATTCGTTACGAAGCCAGCCGTTAAAGGCCGCCGCTAACGTCACGCGAATATGGCGACGTCACCGAACGTAGACAATCTCCGCCGCCTCCCCATCGCTCGACGCATTCGAGTTGCGGGCGAGGCGGTTCTGCTATTCCTTGTCGCGTTTTCCCCCTGGCCGTTCGCGTCCGCCGACCCATTCTGGGAATACGTCGTCACCTGCGGCATCGGTCTGCTCGTTTTGCTCTGGGCCACATACATCGTTGTCGTGCGGCAATTTTCGTTGCGGCCCGATGTCGTCTCGATTAGCCTTGCCGGGTTGATGCTCCTTTCCGCATTTCAGATGGTGCCGCTCCCCGAATCGCTCGTCGGTTTCGTCTCGCCGAAGGCACTCGAATGGTACCGCAGCTTCCGCCCCGACCGCGACGAACGCCTACCGGGTGAAGCGACTTCGACCGAACGCCCCACATCGCTTTCGCTCAGTACGGATCGTTACCTCACGCGTACGTTCCTTGGCCGCATCGCTGCCGTGGCGCTGGTTTACCTCGTCGTGCGTAACTGGCTGGCATCGCGCGAAGCCTTCCGCCGTATGGCCTGGGTCGTCGCCGCGAACGGCGTGTTACTCGCTGCGATTGCCATCGCGCAATTCACTTCGTCGCCGAACAATGTCATCTTCTGGCGCACGCCGACCGATGGTGCGGTCTTCGGCCCGTTCGTTTGCAAAAACCATTACCCGGACTACGCCACGATCGCACTCGGCATGGGCGGCGCGCTGCTGATGTTGGGCCGTCGCAGTGCGGTCACGGGTCGCTTCGTCTGGAACTCGGAGACGATCTGCATCGCGCTCGGTCTCACGATGATCGCCGCGAGTATCCCGCTGAGTTTGTCGCGTGGCGGGCTGATGGCCGCCGTGTTCGCCGCATGTGCGACGGCGTACGTGATCTATCGCTACCGCAAAAATCAACAATCTTCGGGGCTGTTGCTCGTGGGGATGCTGACGCTCAGCGCGATGATCATCGTCGGTTGGTTCAGCAGTACGCTCGTCGAAGCGCGACTCAAAACGGTACTGTCCGGGCAGGCGTTTGATGGCCGTTGGCCGTTGTGGAAAGATGCCGCCACGCTCGTGACGTCGTTCCTCATCACCGGCACCGGGAACGGCACGTTCGGCCGCGTCGAATTACCCGTTCGCACGCAACCGTTCACGAATGTGTACTTCGATAATGCACACAACGAATATCTCGAAGCGATCCTCGAAGGCGGCGTGTTGCGCTTGGCGTTCACGCTCGCGATCATCGTGGCCGTGCTGGTTGCGGGTGTGCGTGGCTATCGCAAACTGCGACTGCGTTCGTCCGGGCCGTTGATCCTCGGCGGGATGTTCGGCTTGCTCGCGCTCATCCTCCACAGCGTCGTCGATTTCGGCATCCACATCCCCGCCATCGCGATCTTGGCCGCGACCGTGGCCGCGCATCTTTCTGCCGCCGCAACCGACAAAGGCTACCTGCCGCAAGCCGAGTGCGAGCCACCGACACCCGACCCGCTCCGGCTCGAAATTCACGGCCTGTTGGCGATTCCAATCGCGCTCGCCATCGCGATTGTGCCTGCGTTCCTGATGCTCGATGCGCGTTCGCGCTCGCGGGTGAACGACTATCGCGAGATCGGCGCGAGCTTGGCTGCGGGTAGCGAATCGGAGATCGCGCACCGAACGGCCGCCGCGAAGATTGCGCCGGCGAATACCGATGTGCAGATGGAATTAGCGCAGGCGCATTTCGATGCGGCCCGCTTGCAGGGACGCGCCGCCCATGCCGCGATCGCAGGGCCAGCCACCGTGATGATGTTACCGAATGATGCACTGTCGCCGAGCGGGTCGCACATTGTCGCGGGGTTGAAAGCCGCGCAGGCGGCACGCGCCGCGTGTTGGCTCGCGCCACAACCGCACGCCCGATTTGGCCTTTACGCAAAGCAATATCTCGAAGGCGAACCGGCACTCGTCCACTGGCAGCGCGCCCAACGGATACTGCCCGTCGATCCGTACATTGGCTATGCGTGCGGCGTCGCGCAGAAGGCCGCCGGCGACGAAACCGCCGCCTGGAACAGTTGGCGCGACGCCATCGCGCGTTCGCCCAAACTCGTTCGCCCCGTGCTCATCGCCGCTGGCCCCGCCCCCACCGATCGCCTGCTCCGCGACCTGATCCCCGCCGATGCCACCGCGATTCAACTCGCCGTCGATTCGTTGTACCCGTATCGCGCCGCCTCAAAAGATCTGCGACGTCCGTTCCTGCAAGCGATCGTCGCGCTCGCCCAACGCGACGACTCCGGATGGAGGTACGCCGCCAACGCCTATCTCGAATTCGGTCAACCCGTAGAAGCCATCGCCGCCTGGGAACGCGCCCTCGCACGAACCCCGAACGATGCCCCGACCCGCGACGCCTTCGCCCGCTACCTCGAAAGCGACGAGCGCTACGACGAAGCGATTCCGCACCTCGAATATCTGCTATCGAAAACCCCCGGACTCGCTTCGCTCCGCGACCGCCTCGACGCCGCGAAACACGCCGTAAAACTGCAACGCGAAATTCAGTCGCAATAATCGCACGACCCCGTTTTCCATTCGTGACAGGGTAATCGCATGAAGAAAATGCTGAGGAGTTTGTATCGTACGTTCGTGCCAGAACCGGTGCCACTTTGCGATGCGGATACGATTGCGGTGCTGACGGCGAGACTGCAACGCAACTCGTGTGCAATCGATATTGGCTGTAACCGCGGTTCGATTTTACGCGAGATCGTGCGGCTCGCGCCGGACGGGCACCATTTCGCCTTCGAGCCGATCCCGAGGTTATATCGGCTTCTTTGCAAGCGATTTCCGACGGTCGATTGCCGTCGAATCGCACTCAGCGATGGGAAAGGGACGGTCACTTTCAATCATTTTGCGCAGATGGATGGGTTCAGCGGCATGGTCCGTCGCGATGTCGGCGCGAATCCGGGGCGGGTCGAAGAAATCACCGTCGAGACGGAACGGCTCGACGCGATCGTGCCCGAAGGCGCGACAATCACGCTGATTAAAATCGATGTGGAGGGCGCAGAATATCGCGTGTTGCGCGGTGCCGAAAGCCTACTCCGGCGCTGCCATCCCACGGTCATTTTCGAGTGCGGCAAAGGCGGGTTGGACATCTACGGCCACACGCCGGAGCAGGTGTACGACTTGCTAACCGATTGCGGATTGTCCATCTCAAAACTCGCCGAGTGGTCGCAAACCCGCGTGCCAATCTCACGTCAAGCGTTCGTCGACGTATTCTGGGGCGGCGTCGAGTACATGTTCGTGGCGGGGCCGTAAACCTTAAATAGTGCCTACCCGATTCGCACGCGCAAAATCTTGCGGCCTAAGCGAATAACGGTGCCGTCTGCGATGGGTACGGCGGCTTTCTCGTCGGCGGGTTTCGTGCGGTCGGGGCCGTAGTTGAACGCGCCTTCTTTGAGCTTCTGGCGGGCTTCGCCGTTGCTTTTGCACAGCCCCGCAGCCACGATCAACTTCATCGCGGGGATCGTGCCATCGGCGAACTCGGACGATGCGATTTTGATCTCGTCGATCTGGTCGGGATCGCCTTTTTGCGCGAATTGCTTCGCCCATTCGGCACGCATCGCCTCGGCCACACTTGCGCCGTGGTAGAACGTCACGATTTCGGCGGCGAGCGTCTTCTTGGCATCGCCCAAATGACCTGCTAACATCGCATCGATTTCCGCTGTCGGACGGTCCGTCAGTAGCTCGAACCACTCACGCAGAAGCGGATCGGGGATGCTCATCGTTTTGCCGAACTGCTCCTTGGCCGCTTCGCCGACGCCGATGTAGTTACCGATGCTTTTGCCCATCTTTTTGACGCCATCGGTGCCGCGCAAGATCGGCAGTGTCAGGCAGATTTGCGGTGGCTGCCCCGCATCGCGCTGGAGGTCGCGGCCGACCATCAGGTTGAACAACTGCTCGGTGCCGCCGAGTTCGACATCGGCTTGAATTTCCACGCTGTCCCAGCCCTGCATCAGCGGGTACAGGCACTCGTGCAAGACGATTGGCACCGAAGGCACCGAGTGGAAGCGGTTCGAGAAGTCTTCCCGAGCGAGGATCTGCTGCACCGTGGTTTTGGCCAGTAATTTCAGCATATCGCTGAAGCCCCACTTGCCGAACCAGTCACCGTTGGGCCGGACTTCGGCCACTGTGACATCGACGACTTTCGCGATCTGAATCAGGTAGCTTTCGGCATTCTTCGCGATCTGTTCGGTGGTGAGACCCGTGCGGGAACTATCGCGGCCAGACGGGTCGCCGACCTGTGCCGTGGCCGTGCCGATGATGAGCACCGCCTTGTGGCCAAGTTCCTGGAACTGCCGCAGTTTCCGCAGCGGGACAGTATGGCCGAGGTGAACGTCGAAGCCGGTTGGGTCGATGCCATACTTCACGCGAAGTGGCTTGCCTGAAGTGCGGCTGCGTTCGAGTTTCTGGCGAAACTCATCGACTTTCTCAACGTGTGCCGCCCCGCGCAGCAGGATCGCGAGTTGTTCGTCGGCGTGGAGGAAGGCGTGCGACATGATTCGACCTTTTCAAGAGAACATCTGGTGTCGGCCGAC
>JAYSKW010001082.1:0-8794 GCA_043726085.1 Limnoglobus sp. | reverse complement strand
CTTTGAATTCGCTTGATAATTCGACTGGTTTGTACGGCGCGCAACGTCGTCGGATCGGTCAGATTGGGTGCGCCATTTTTGATTTTAATCCGCCGCTTGAAGAAACCAGCGGCTTTGTCGTCCTCTTCGAGAAGTACTTGGCTCAGCACTTCGTAATCTTCTACGTTCGCAAACGCGAACACGGGGTGGTTCACCATCAGAAAATCCTGCGTCATCGGCTCGTCTTTCGGAACCAATCGTTCGCCTTCGACCTTCAGCAATTTGATCGCCATCCCGCGGCTACCGTGTTCCGTCGGCTTGGAGTCGGCGCGAACGAGGATGTCCGCATTCGAGTAGCGAATGTAGGCCTGATATTCGCGGCCGGGTTTGGCAAACACGCCGATGCGATACGCTTCGGGGAGATCGTTCAAAACCTGAAACTTCGCCAACACGCAGCCGTGATCTTTCGGATGCACCCCACGCAGCGGTGGCAGTTTGTTCAGATACAGCTTTTGCATCTGCGCGAGGGTCAACTTCACGACGTTATCGATCTGCGTGGCTTCCCCGTCGGGAATGACTTCCCACGCGGGGTCGTGCGGTATCGCCGGGGGTTTTTCGGCGGTGGCACCGCCAGCGAAAAGTGCAAGAGCCGCAATCGCGAGAGTGGAACGCAACATCGGGTGTCTCCCTTCGTCGCACGCAGTCGGTAACAGCACCGACCAATTTAACGACTTGGAAGCATCATTGAGAAACGTGCGACTGCGGCCAAGCACAAAACGAAAATAATTGCGTCGCAGGCATTTTTCCATTACAACGCAAAGCAGGCTACTCGATCCGCACTTCACAGACGATCGCGCCGAGAATGGAATTTGTTATCGCATCATTTCAGACTCCAGCATACAATTCGAGAAAATCGAATTCAGGAGTCGAATCGATGGGTGAGGATGGCACGAATGAAAAGACGCAGATTCAGGTCGGTAGTCCTACCGTTGGAATGCCATCGCTCGTGATCGCGTTGCCGAAGATTGCGAATTTCGAGATCACGCGAGAGATCGCGCGCGGCGGGATGGGTGTCGTTTACGAAGCGAAGCAAATCGGATTGAACCGTGTCGTTGCGATTAAAATGCTGCCGCGTGAGGGGCAGGACAATGCGAACAGTATTCAGCGATTCTTGACCGAAGCGCGTGCGGCGGCCAAGGTCATCGATCCGCACGTCGTCGATATTTACGACTACGGTTCGGTCGACAACTCGCCGTATCTGGCGATGGAATATCTGCCGGGCGGGTCGCTGGCGAAACGGATTAAATCTGCGGAAGTGTATTCGCCGATCGACGCGGCGACGCTCTTGCAAAAAATCGCTTCGGGTGTCGGTGCGGCCCACACGCTCAACATCGTGCATCGCGATATCAAGCCGGACAACGTACTATTTGCCGAGAACGGCGAACCCAAAGTGGCCGATTTCGGCCTCGCAAAAGAGTACCACCCCGACGGAACCGTTACGCAGGTCGTCCAGGGCACGCCCAAATATATGTCGCCCGAGCAGGCCAAAGGCGATGGCACGCCGATCGGCCCCCCATCGGATGTCTGGGCGCTCGGTGTCATACTTTACGAGTTGCTCACGAGCCGATGCCCGTTCGATTCCCCGTCTGCCCACTCGACGATACGCAAGGTCATCGACGAACCGCCACCGCCTTTCCAAACGATCCGACGCGATGGAGTGATCCCCGTCGATTTGCAAACGATTTGCTTAAAATGCCTGCAAAAGAAGCCCGAGAAACGTTATGCGACCGCGAACGAGTTGGCGGATGATCTCGGGCGATACATCTCGGGGCAAAAGATCGTCGCGAAAATCGAAATCAGCAAGCCTTCGAGGAAGAAGTGGTACGCGATCGCCGGCGTTATACTCGTACTCGGCTCGGTTATCTTCGGCGTAGCGAAATGGAACAGGCCCGCCACGGTCCCCACATCCGATCTCAGTCGTCGCGAGGAAGTCAATCGTCGAGTCGATTCGCTGTTTCGTTCGACTCCACAACCGGATCGAGAATCGCCTCACAAAACGACGAAGGTCGATAAACTCGAACCGCCGGATCGCACGGCGTTTCGCGATCTGGAAGACGAGCGGATCATCGACATGCGAGGTTGGAAACCGATTCGGCCCGAAATGACGGAAGACATCGATACCGCCGACTGTTCGGTGGTGATGCGGCTGCGACTTCGGTTGCTGAAGATCGCAAAAACCGACACGCTGAAAATCGAATCTCGAACGTCGGGAAAACGGCTGGCCATGCGCTGTGTCACACCGAACCCCGAACGCGCGAGTATGGAATTGGCCGAGCAAACGGGCTTCGTCGGGCAGCAAGCGATGAAGATTCGCCAACTCGCAGTCGATGTGGGCAACATCGATGTCGATCAGGAATTTGAAGTGCGAATGAACACCACGTTTTGGTCGTCGCTCCAGAAGCCGGATGAGCGCTGGTTCGGGGCCATCGGTTACGAAGGGTCGTTGAAAACGTCGATGCTACTGTTGTTCCCTTCAGACAAGCCCTTCAAAAGCTATCGTCTCCGAGTCGCACCGACACGCCAATCGGACCCCGTACCGTACGAGGGACCGGGAACCATTTTCGCGGACGAAAACAAACGCTGGCTGTTCTGGGAAGTACCGATCCCGAAGGCCGGATCGGTCTATCGCATCGATTGGGATTGGTAACCGACTACTTGATCGGCACTTCGTAGACGATCGCGCCGAGGAGGTCGCCTTCCTTGACGTTGTGGCACGAGGCGCATTGCTTCAACACGGCGGGTACGATCGTGGCGGCGCGGAGGACCGGTTTGCCGTTCGCTTCGCCGATCTCTTCGAAGTACTTCTTGCCACCCTGGATTGCCTCGATCGCTTTTTTCTCGAATGGCGTGTTGGCGACATTGTCTTTGCGTTTCGGCTTGCCGGTCGCATCGACGAGCCGTGCCTCGTGCCAGCCTTTCTTCTTCATCGCGTCGAATACCGCACCGGCCACCACCGCCGCGGGCGTGTCGAATTGCTGCGCCGCGTACGTCTGGCTGATGCCGACGACGGCCGTTTTGTACAGGTCGTCGAGCATCAAGATCTGCTCGCGCGTTCGTTCGACGGCCACTTTGTCCGGTGCCGGTTTGTCGGCGGCCACCACCGGTTGCCCATCGCGAACCAGTGCCCAACTCGTGCCGATTCCGAACGCCAAAACCACTGCCACACGCAACGAAAATCGAATCGTCATCGCAGACCTCACTATCAGTGGGGAGAGTAAAAGTGCCCGTTATCGCGATGGTATCTTAACCCTCGAATTCAGGATGTCAATGTCCGAATTAAGATCGGTTGCCGTTTCGCCGTACAGAATCGCTAAAATCTCTTATCGATGCGAACGAATGACGGAATATCCCATTGGAGGTTTGTGACATGATGTTCCTTCGTACGGTGTTGGTGCTGGCTTTTACGGCGGGGGTTGCGGTGGCGGCCCGCGACATCGTTCTCAGTTCGCACGAATCGGCGAGCGGTCGGTTCGTGGCGGACTTTCCCGGCAAGGTGAAATCGTCGTCGCGCACGGTGCCATCGCCGGCGGGTGGGCTGACGGTGACTTCCGAGATCGCGACCGCGAAGGGTCAATCGGACGTGGTGTTCGCCGTCGCGTACACCGATTACCCGGCGACGTTCGCGAACCTCGATGCCAGCAAGTTGCTTACGGCGGTGCGCGATGGCATGAAGACCCGCGATGGAACGATCGCGAACGAGAAAGACCTCGTCGTCGATGGCGACCGACCCGCCGGGATCGAAGTGCAGTTCGACTACGGCAAAACCCACGCCCGCGCCCACCTCCACCTCATCGGCACACGGCTCTATCAAGTGACGGTGACCGGCACGAAGGACGACGTCGAATCGAAGGCCGCGTCGTTGTTTCTCGCATCGTTCAAATTGCGGAAGTGACACACTTTTTGTTCCATTCTTTTCATTTTATGTAACGTACTGGTGTCGGGTGGGAATAAAACGACGAATGGCCCACCCGTTCGCACGGTGCTTACCCAATGGCTCACGTTCTCGATCCACCGCCGACCATCGCCGCGCCCGACCCCGTGCGGGCGGCGCTGAGCAATCCGGCGGTGCTGGAAAAGAATCTCGAAGCGGCGAAATTCTACCTTCAGCCATTACTGCGATTTCTCCACGTCACGGAATACGAACTCGCGGCGGAAGATCTCGCCTCGGAGGCGCAAGCGATCGCACTCGCGAAGTCGGCATCGTTCGACGTGAACCGCGGCGCGACGGTCGCGACCTGGATTCAAGGCATCATTCGCAACCTCGCGATGAAGACTCTCGCGAAACGGAGAAAGAGTCGGAACAGCGAATTGACGAATGAAGTGATCGATACGGCAGAGCCGGTGCTACAGCGGTTGATTCGCGATACCGATAGCGAACAGGTTCGCAGCGCGCTCGCCAAGCTCAGTGCGAACAATCGGCAACTGGCGCGACTTCGCTACTTCGACGACATGCCCCATTCCGAAATCGCCGCGATGCTCGAGATCACCACGGTGAACGTGCGAGTCAAACTGCTCCGTATCCGCAACGAACTCCTCCAACTGCTACCCGCGGCCTTCCAAGGGGGCCAATCATGACCGACCGCGAACTCGATCACCTGACCGAAGAATACCTCGACGCGATGACTCGCGAAGATTTCGTCGAACTCGACCGGATTTGGGAAATCGCCGCATTCGATAAGTCACTCGAAGATGCACTCCACGAACTTCATGCCGCCGTTAATGCGGATAATCGCGAACGCGAAACCGCTGCGGCGACGCGCGCGATTACGGACTCTGTGGAGACGCACCTCAAAAGTGCGGAGATCGTTACGCCTTCGACCGGCCCCGTCACGGTTGGCGATGTGGCCCGCGAACTGTTTTTGCACCCGCCGGATCGCCTCGTTGCCGAAGCCCATCAGTTGAACCAAACGCTGGAAGCGTCGCGGGAACTGCTCCCCGAAGAACTCGGGCTGACGAAGTTGATCGCGTGGGCAGAGAGTCAGTTCGGCCCGGCCCCTTCGGAGTATTGGAAGGCGTTCCGGCTGGCGGCGCTGAAGCTCGAACGGCGGCGTGGTTCGGCGATCGAATACCAGTTGGCCGCACGCCGGGCACCCAAACCGGAGGAGCCGAAGTGATCGCCGAGGCCATCGCCAAACTACGCCGGGACAACCAACTGCCGGTCGATCCGCAGGTTCGCGGGCCGGTGCCGTTGAATCGCTTTTTTGAAAATTGCAATCTCTCGCACGTGGCACTGCCGGGGCTGACGTTTGGCCGCGTGACGGAATATTTGCTCGCCGAAGGTGGTACCGTCGAGCCGTTCGGCGCACCGGGGGAACCGCTCGCGGGGTTCCTGTATTTCGCGGGAAGATCCGGGCAGGCGTTCGTGAATACCGACGACATTTTGCCGCGGCGGCGCTTCTCGGCGGCGCACGAACTCGGGCACGCGGTGCTGCATCGCGAACGGATGGGCCGCTTCCGTGCCGACACTTCGGAGACGCTGCTCGAAGCCGACGATTCGACCGACGAGATCGAACGCGAAGCGAACCGGTTCGCGACGGAACTCCTGATGCCCGAAGCGGTGGTGCGTGCACGCGCGTATGAACTGCGGACTTTGCACAAATGCTGCCCGTTCGGCGTACTGGCGTATCGACTCGCTGCCGAACTGCTCGTGAGTCGGCAGGCGATCGGTTACCGTTTGAAGAATCTGGGGGTTGCCGATGCCGAATGATACCGCCAGCCATTTCCTGAAGAAGTACAGGGCGTCGACCGTCGGCGAAACACCACCGCAACCGAACGTGCCGGTCGATCCCGACGATGCCGACGACGACAAAAAATCGACCGTGGATCGCACGATCGAATTTCCCGAAGCCGCGTGGAAGCCGATCATTGTTCCCGAAGCGCCGGCCCGCGATGGCGAGTTTCCCGTGCGTTTCATCGACGGCTCGCAAACGGAGTTGCCCGTGTTGTGCGTGCGAACCGAACGCGGTTGGCCGATCCCGCTGATGCTCTCCGAAGTCGGCGCGGTCGCGCTTCGCAGTGTTGGCAGAGGCTTCGAGCGCGAGTTCGTAACCGTGGATCGCGTGCTCAGTTTCGTCGCCGATCCGTTCCCGTGGGAGGATGTCGAAGCATTCGCGATTGACCTTGCGAACAAGCCCGAATTGCAACTTCGCGTTCTCCCCGCGAACCTGCCGGACCTCGCGCAGCACAGCCCGTTCGATTACGAAGTGATGCGATCGCAAGCGCGGGCGCGGGCCGTGCAAGAGATGGCGAACCTCGAACGCCTGGCGCTCGCCGTGGATCGCAGCGTGCCAACGCTCGTCGATGGGCCGCTGAGCCGGGTGACGGGAAATCCGCTACCCGGTTCGCCGTTACTCATCGGCATCGCGAAGCGACAAGCGGCGTCGTACTTGCACCCCGAAGGCTGGCGAACGCTGTTATCGCTCCGACCCGGACAACGCACGCCCGCGTTCAAGATCGTCGGCATCGACGGCAAAAACGAAGGCCGCATTTCCGTGGCGACGTGGTTCCTCAAACTCTCCGGCGGCTCGCAACTCGCGCCGAACTGGGGCTACGTTCGGGTAGAAATACCGTGGGACCAATTCGCGGAGAAGTTCCCACAAGACTTCCCGTTCGTCGATCGCTTGTCGCGCTGGCTCATCGATGCGCGCTGTCGCACCAGTAGTTACGCACGGATGCCCGTCTCACTCGAGCCGATCGTGCGCGCCGAAGAGGCTCTGAAACCGCTCTTTACCCCGTTCCCGGTGCTGGTCAATCGGCTGTACCGCACGGCAGGATTCTTTCGCGGAGGCGAACTGTGACCGAAGACATCCGCGAACCACTTGGCCGCGTGTCGGCCCCGCCCGATCAGGAATCGACGACGGGCGAATTCTACTTCTGGGTTCATCGCGACAAGACCGTCGAGCGCACGCAGATCGTCAAAACGCAGAGCACGATCGGCCCGCGCAGCGTGACGTTCATCGCCGTGGTGCAGGAGGTGTATCGCCGCAGCCGCCAGAAAGATGTGAGCGAAGAATCGGATCGCTACGATGGCGGGCGCGGCTCGCATCCGCCGTTCGACAGCGAAGGCGTGACGTACGCGAAAGCCTCCGTGCTGCGTACCGATCCCGTTGCGTACACGCCGCCGACCGAAGAGTGCGAAGTCTATCTAGCCAGTGCAAAAGAGGCATCGCAGGGGTACGGCGTCGATCGCGTCGAGAACCCGCTCGACGTCGGCTTACTGAAGAACGGCGGCACCGATTACGCGGGTAAGGCGACGCTCGATCTCGATTATCTGCTCGGCGAAAACGGCGGGCACATGAACGTCAACGGCATCGCGGGCCTCGGTGCGAAATCGAGCTTCCTGCTGCACGTGTTGTGGATGTTGCTGCGCGAAGCCGAGCGGCAAAAACGGAGTTCACCCAGCGATAAGAACCGCTTGCAGATCGCGCCGATCGTCTTCAACGTCAAGAACTATGACCTGTTTTTTATCGACAACTGGAACAAGAAATATCGCGACAAAGAGGACGAGTACCTGGACTACTGGAAGAAGCTCGGCGTCGAAAAACCGAAGCCGTTTCACGATGTGAAGTTCCTCGCCCCGCAAGAGAAAGACAAGACGACACCCGCGAACGTCGGCCGCGCCGACGGGGCCGTGAAGCCGTACAGTTGGTCGCTCTCGCAAGTCATCGAGCAAGGCTTGTTCAAGTTCCTGTTCGCCGACGATGCCGTGTACGAACCGAACTTCGGCGGGCTGGTCGATGAAGTCGAAGAATGGTTGACGCAGGAAACGCCGAACGGTCCGAAGCTGGCAACTGGCGTTCCACAGACGTTTCAAAAATTGCTCGAAGGGTTTAAGAGTCTGCCACTGTTTGAGAACTCGGATTATGTAAAAGCCACTCGCAGTAAAGTGCATCGCCACCTGAAATTTATCTTGCGGCAAGGTGGCGGCGTGTTGCGACTCAACGACAATCTGGGCCACCCGATCGTGTTGACGAACGGCGAACAAGCGGGGCCGACGGTCATCGACTTGTTCGGTTTGCGAATGACGCCGGGGTTGCAACGCTTCGTAGTCGCGGCGGTGTTCCACCAACTCGTACGGCTCCGTTCCGAAGACCCGACTCCCGGTTTGCGCTTCGTGGTCATGCTCGACGAACTGAACCGATTCGCGCCGCGAAACAGTTCCGACCCGATCACGCAGATCATCGAAACCGTCGCCTCCGAGATGCGCTCGCAAGGCGTGATTCTGCTCGGTGCCCAGCAACAAGCGAGCCTCGTCGCGCAGCGCGTGATTGCGAACTGCGCGATCAAAGCAATCGGCCGCAGCGACATGCTCGAACTCGGATCCGAAGTCTGGAAGGCCCTCGACCGCTCCGCACGCAGCACCGCCGCGCAACTCCAAGCCGACGAGAAGTTGCTGGTGCAACCGAACTTCCGCGAGCCAATGTTAGCGAAAATCCCGTTCCCGCCGTTCGCACTGAAGAAGGAACACGCCACCGGCACCGGCGACGCAGCCGCCGCGAAAGCGACATGGGAAGTGAACAACGAAGAAGCGGCGTTTTGATGCTTAACCTTCATACACACAGGACACCCAATGAAGATCATCCACACCGCCGACTGGCATCTCGGCGACCATTTGCACAAGGTGGATCGCACCGGGGATTTGCGCCGTCGCGTCGTTGAGGCCGCGCGCATTTGCGAAGAGCGTGCAATCGATGTCCTCGTGATCGCGGGCGATCTGTTCTCCGATCATACGTCGGTGAGTGCCGAGGATATGACG
>JAYSKW010001081.1:0-1586 GCA_043726085.1 Limnoglobus sp. | reverse complement strand
CTTGTAACGCACGAACGATCCGAACCAGTTGGCGAGTTCGTCCTGAAACAGAACGATTCCACGCGGCGAAGATTGCAGATTCTCTACGAGTCGCTCGATAGTGATGTCATCGACCGTGAAGTAGGATCGCACCGGTTTGGGCAATTCCTTCCCACCGCTTTCGTCGGCCGTTACCGCCTTACCATACGCTTGCATTTCTCGATCGAATTTGTCCTTCAACTCGGCTTCGATGTCGTGCGCCATCTCGATGTACGGCGATGCGGCGGGCGTTTTGGCAGTGCCGGAATCGCCGATAACGACGCCCCAAAGGATTGGCACTTCGACGAATCTCGGCTTCGGTCGAACCGCGATAGCGGCCCCTATCGATGCCCCGGCCAGCACTAACGCAGGCAGAGCCGCAAACACCGGATCGCAACCGACGGCGTCGGCCGTACCCTTCACCGATTCGCGCAACAGCGGTGGCAACGAGTCCACCGGGAACGGTAGATATTCGAGCAGGGTTCGCCGTGGCAGTGGCGGCGCGGGAATTCCTCCCCGCTTCCGTTCGCGGGCGTCGGTCAGTGCGCTCATACGGCACCGCCTTTCAGCCTCACGCACTCTTCGGGCGGCACGGTGATGGTCCAGCCCCACATCGTCGTCTCATACGGCACCGCCTTTCAGTCTCACGACTTCATCGGCCAGTTCCACGATGTCCGCTTGCATCTTGTCGAATCTCACACTGATCTTGTTCAGAATCGGTTTCAACGCCAATTCATTGAGTTCCTGAAGTTCTTGCGCGCATCGAAGCCTTGCCAGAGTTAGCCCATCGAGGTGAGCTTCGGCACGTCCTTGGAGGTACGAATCGAGTTCGCTTTTGGCCTTACACCGTGCGAAGATGGCCTTCGTTTCCGCTTCGGTATCCCCGTTCACTTGGGCATTGTGCGCGTCGCGGTCGGCTTGAAGAACATCGAGAATCAGGTTCTCGAATACCCGACGTGCGGGCGAAGTCTGCGCATTGGCTACGGCACGCAGTTCGTCGATGGCCTCTTGCGAAAATGACGCGGCACTCGGTTCCGTCGTTTCGTCTATAATCATGTTCGTTGTGTCCTCTTGCGATGGATCGGGAAGGCTTGGTTTTTGCGACGGGTCGGGAAAGCTTGGCGGCAACCCCCGGCCCGTCGCGTTTTTATCTCGGCGAAGTTCGCCGATAATTGGCGTGTGAGTTTCCATTTCCTCGATCATTCGTTCGCCCCCGTTTCGAGGGCCGGATGTGCGGCAAGCCAGGCGTGCGCTTTCGCGGCATCGAGCAACTCCCAGCGGGTATTCTTGCGTGAGTGAGCAATCGCACGGGTCGTTTTTACGAACCCGCGTCGCGGATGATTCCGGCCCGCGCCAGTGCGCCAGGCACCGAACCGAAGGCTTTGGGGTTCACGGTCGGGGCCGCGAACGGTACGCTCGTCGCCTTGTAGATTTTCTCCCACTCGCCTTCGTCGATCTCGGCTTTGAGGGCTTTCTTGAGTTTCTCGTACGGTTCTTGCGATCCGAGGAAGTAGACGTGCCGCACGAAGAAACTCTTGCCGTCGTATTCGGTGTCGATGAACCACGTC
>JAYSKW010001080.1:0-1264 GCA_043726085.1 Limnoglobus sp. | reverse complement strand
ATTTCGTTGCCATCCCGGCACTTGTTTACAAGGGGCTGGGACGGAAGAGGCACGGCACGCGGACCGGAACCTGCGTGCCACTGGGTGGCCGGGTGAACTACATATGGTTCACCCGGCCATTGCGTTTTTTGGGATGGTTCAAACCTGAGTGTCAGTGTCTGCTTCTTGCCAATTCTGGTAGCCGCAGGTCTTTAGCCTGCGTTTGCCACGAGCAATCGCTGAGGGTCGTGGTGAGTCCTCGAAACACGACGGTTCGTGCGCCCGGAATGAACGGAATGTGCTTATCGCGTCGCGTCTCGAAGACTCGCTACGACTGGTTTTCTAGGGTATTTGCCCCCGCGCAGGCTAAAGACCTGCGGCTACCAGATAAGAAAGAACGAAGGACGCAGTGGCTATCCAAAACCACCGTTTTTTGAACCATGCCTGTTTCCCGGTCACTTCTTCGCGACTTCGTTCAGCAACTCCAACACCGTTTTCACGATCCCCACCGAGGCATTCACTTCGAGATAACTCGACCGTGCTCGCCACGTTTCGTAGCCCCCGAGATGATGCTGATGCGGTGTCGGCAGGTAGCCGTAGTAGCCGTTCGCTAACGCCACGTTCATCGTCGGCTGAATCGGGCTGCGTCGTTTAATCTCAAGGCCGATCTCGGTGAAGACTTCGCACGGGATCGCGGTAATTGCCATGTCGCCGATCCGCATCACTTGCAGTTTCAGCTTCACCGTATCCGGGTATTTGTTAATCGCAATCGTTTCGCCGGCGTAGACTTCATCGGCACTGGCTGCGTTGCGGCCCGCGAACTTTTTCAGGATCGCCTCGGCTCGCGTAACCTCCGCTGCCGTCGGTTTGCGGACCGCAAATTCGAGTTCGCGTTCGGCGACCGCAAACGAAACATCGCGAGTGTGCTTCGCCGACAGATACGCTTTCTTCGCGGCCGTTGCCACGACTTCGGCCACGACGCGGATGCGTTCGCCCGGCCCCGCTTTGATCGGCGATTGCCCGAAGTTGATGTTGTTCACGTCGCCACTGGTGCCGTTGGAAAGCGCGCCGACGAACTTGGCATCGCCGCCGATCATCGGCCCGATTTTCTCGCTGACCACGCCGAAGTAATCGGCGGACACTGCGGGGTACCCGCCGACGTAGTGTAGCGAATAATTCGAGTAAAGTGCGAACGGTTGGCCGCTGACTGTGCGTGCGGACAACACCGAAACATCGGGGTCGATCGGCCCGGCAGGCGAAATCAGGCCGGGGTTGAGTTGGCCGG
>JAYSKW010001079.1:0-1949 GCA_043726085.1 Limnoglobus sp. | reverse complement strand
TAGCCACGGCGGAGGAAGTTGCCGTCCTGAAGAGTGCCATCGGGGTAGATCGTCTTCGCGCCGACCTTCATCGCCTTCTTCGGGATGAGCGTCCAGCCGTGCGGCTTCGCGGTGATCGCGAGCAGGTGCGAGAACGCGGTCTCGGTCGCCCCTTCGTGCGCCGCACCGTGGTCGGCATACTGCTTCAGGGCGGCGTGGTATGCGAGGATCGCAGGATCGGTCGCACGAACGTTGGAAGGCAAACTCATCAAAAATATCCTCGGCGTGAGTTGAGTATCTTATCATCAGTGAGAGCGGAGGAATAACTGAGTAGGCTCCGACATGCAGCACCCACACGATTTCCCGAAGTCAAAAAATCGCAGGCGATTTGACGTAACCCGGAATTCGCGTCGTGCATGGAGTGACGCAAAAGTGTCGCGAAATGACATAGAAATGTCGCACTCGGTCGATTTTGTGTCGGGTCCGGTCGATTTTCGGTCGCATTCGGTCGATTTTTGACCAGTATTTTCGGCTTATGCGTTATAGATGACAATCGGTTCAAACCACGATGCACGTTCGAGTTGTGGCAAAATCGCCCGAAACAAATCAGCGAAAGACGATCAAAAAGTGGCCTCTCAGACCGAAAAAAGACCCCAAAACAGAGTTTTGGAGCCTTCGCAATTCGGACTTACGTCGATTATGAGAGGCCAAAAACGGTCAGTCGTCGATCACTGCGGGGATCTTCGTCGGCTTGTTGGGGTTTAGTGGGGCGGGCGTGTCGTCTTCGGCTTCGATCGTGATTAAGTCCTTCGAGGCGTTCGGGTCGAGTTCGACTTGCAGCGGTTGCGTGAACTCTTGGCCATCGACGTTCAGCACGACGCGATAGGTGCCAATCGCGCCGCGACTACCTGGCCCGACGGGCCACACGACGCGGTGGAAGTCGGCGGTTTTTTCGGCCTTCGGGAAGTCGATGATGCTCTTGCCATTCACATCGACGACCTTGATCGTCAGCTTCTCGGCCGGTTTCGTCAGCAGGTATTCGATCGTCGCGCCGCTACGTGGATTCTGGCCAACGAACTTTCGGTCGCTGCTGCTGTACGGCGATTCGCCGCCACTGCCGGTCTTCCAACGGACGGCCGTGGCGGGGGCGAACAGCGTCGCTTTTGCCTTGAGCGCATCGGGCTTCATCTGGCGAAGGCTGGCGATGTCGATCACCCACACACTGCGGCCGTGCGTGGCCACGACGAGTTCGCTCGCCACGGTTGGTTGCGCGAATTCGTGCACCGCGACAGTGGGCAGATTCCCGCCGAGTTTGGTCCAACTCTGCCCGCGATTCGCACTGACGAACGCTCCGAACTCGGTGCCGCAATACAGCATGTCGGTGTTGACGATATCTTCGCGCAGACAGCGTGTGCTGCCGAACGCGGGCAGGTTCGCCACGATCGGCTTCCAGGTTTTGCCGAGGTCTTCGGTTACGTAAATGTACGGCTTGTCGTCGTCCGAACGGTGAGCATCGAAGCAGGCGTAACAGCGGCCTTCTTTGTCCTTCGATGCTTCAAGCGTCGCCACAGAACGGAAGCCCGGCAACCCGGCGGTTTTGATCGCTTCAGTGATGTTCGTCCAGGTGGTGCCACCATCTTTCGTTACCCAGACGAAGCCATCGTCGGTACCCGCCCAGACGACATCTTGATTAACCGGCGACTCGCTGAGTGCCGTTGCACTACCGGCTTTCGTGCGAGTAATTTCGGGTGAGATTTTGCGAAGGTCCGCACCTTTCTTGACCGAACGCCAGACGTATTCGCCGGCCGAGTAAAAGATACTCGGGTTGTGGCTGCTGAGGATGTATGGCGTGTTCCAGTTGAAGCGCTGGATCGGGTCGCTTTGCTTCTGTGGCGGACGAATGAAACCGCGTTCGCCGGTGCGGAAATTGCGTCGGCTCATCATCCCGCCTTGGCTTTCGGTGTAGATCA
>JAYSKW010001078.1:0-7030 GCA_043726085.1 Limnoglobus sp. | reverse complement strand
GATTCGCTCGCGCCTTCGTGGTAGTCCCAGGCGTTATCGAAGAACGTCAGCCCGCGATCGATCGCCGCGTGCATGATGCGGGTCGATTCGACCTCGCCGATCTCGGGTTGGGCAATGTGCCAGCCACCGAGGCAGATCGCCGAAACCTGCACGCCGGTGTTGCCGAGCGGCCGCAGCGGAATTCCATTCGCCATAATCGTCGCCTCAGTGGAAGTAGGGAATCGAGGTCAAGATACGCAGACAGCCATCCGCAGTCAGCCCAGTGTTCGACGCTTCGCCATTCTGGTAAAACGGAATACGAGACGCGCTCCGCTTCGGAGCGGTTTCCTTTAGGGTCACTCACGATGCCCGACCCGGATGCACCTGCTGAAATGCCACCGCCCGACCTCACCGGTCGGACGCTCGGCGATTTCCAGGTGCTTCGCAAAATCGGCCAGGGTGGCATGGGTCAAGTCTACCTCGCGCGGCAACTGTCGTTGAAACGCGAAGTCGCGCTGAAGCTTTTGCGGAACGACCTCGCCGCGAACCCGACGGCGCTCAAGCGGTTCCAGGGCGAAGCGGAGGCGGTCGCGCGGATCAGCCATCCGAACATCGTGCAAGTCTATGCCATCGGCGAGCACGAGGGCTTGCGATATATGGCGCTCGAGTACGTCGAGGGGCGGAACCTCCGCGACTTCCTCACGCGGAAAGGCGCACCCGACTTACCGGTGGCGCTCGCGATTATGCGGCAAGTCGCGGCGGCGCTGCAACGCGCCAGCGAACTCGGCATCGTTCACCGGGATATTAAACCGGAGAACATTCTGCTGACGAAAAAAGTCGAAGTGAAGGTGACCGATTTCGGCCTGTCGCGGCTCACCGGTGGCGATCATTTGCCGTTGAATCTGACGCAATCGGGGGTGACGCTCGGCACGCCGTTGTACATGGCCCCGGAGCAAGTGCGCGGCCAAACGACCGACCACCGTTCGGATATTTATTCGTTCGGCGTCACTTGTTATCACATCCTCGCGGGGCTGCCGCCGTTCACCGGTGCCAACGCGATCGACGTGGCGATGAAGCACGTCAACGAACAACCCGAACCGCTCGGCGACATCCGCACCGACCTGCCCGCCGACCTGTGCGCGATGGTTCACAAGATGATGGCGAAGAAGCCCAGCGAGCGCTACCAGACGGCGAAGGAGATTTTACGCGACCTCTCGAAAGTGCGCGAAGGGCTGTCGCTCGGGTTGCCGAACGCGCAATCGGGAACGTTGCCGCAAATCAGCGGGAGTTTCAGCGGGCAGACGCAGACGTACATGATGGCGTTGCCGCCCGGCCCCGCGCGATGGCCGGCCTACGTGCTGGGGTTCCTGGTGTTGGCGGGCACTTTCACGGGCGGTTGGTGGCTGTTCGGAAAGCTGCACCCGCGCGTCGAGGCGGCGAGTGGCCCACCCGTCAGCGGCCTGCCCGAGATGCGGTTGCCCGACACGGTGATTCTTGCCAATACGAAGGAACGCGAACTGACGGCCAAGCTCCACGAACGCTTTACGAAGCCGAGCGAAATCGTCGATGCGAGTATCGAACTCGGCTTGTTGCTCATGAAGGAACGGCGGTTCGTGGAGGCGGCCAAAGTGTTCGCCTCGCTCGAAAACGAGAAGTTCGACGCAAAGGGCACGTTCGCACAACACGTCGTGGCCGCCAAGTTGGGCCAGGGAATTTTACTCGCGCATCAGGACAAAGCGAAGGAGTCGATCGAGGCGTTCAAGAATGTCGTCGCCACCATTTCCAAGGGCGGCAACCCGAAGAACCCCGGCCCCGGAACGATCCGCTTCAACCTGTTTTTGCGAGAACATCGCGAACTCAGCCAAGCCGTCGCCGAAGCGATCCAACGCGACGCCGACAACCTCAAAGGCGAGAAGTTCCCGACCTTAGACTTCCTACGCTCACCCCCCGCAATGCCCCGACCGCAGAATTAGCCGCGCTCGGGAATTAGCCGCGACGCGAAGGCTTTGCGAAGCGGAGCGCGTGCTCATCCACCCACTGAAAATCGCGTTGTGGTCCGACACGCCGTGCCCACGCGCTTCGCTCCGAAGACTACGCGGCGCGGCTAATTCCGATTTCGCCGAACCTCGATCTCGCATTCGCGTCCCTCTTCGCACACTCACCGATGGGGGCGGTATGCGAGCAGATATGGCGAAGGTTTTGGTCGAACGCCCGCGATTGGGTTCGCGGATGCGCAGCCGACCCGCGAAAGGTTACTGGAAGTCGTATCATCGCGCGATGGAGGCGGGCGACAGTCCGCCGGCGCGCGAAGGCATCAAAGCCTCGTATGGCGCTCGCAAGCACTTCAACGAACACCTCAGCCCGCTCCGTCGATTCTTGAACTCGAATGTCGGTCGACCTTGGAACAATATCCATTCGGAAATCTGCGAACGGATCGATCGCGGCAACGTCGTGCAAAATCATATCCTCACGCACCTCTACCAATACGTTGTTACGCAAGTGTTGCTGATCGATGGCGTCCCGTGTCATGGCGAAGGCAGTCATAATTACGGCGAGCCGATCGACCCGACGTGGCGCGATCGCTGGTACGTCTGTCCGAAGTCGGGGCTGTTGCGGCGCATGGTGTATCAATCGCAAAAGGGAGTCGACCCGAAGCCCGCAGCGCCGTTACTCGTCCGCATTTCCGATACGCTCGCCGTGCTGTTTTCGGTGGATGGCCCCGAACTCCTGACGCTCGCGCCGTTGCCCGACGACTATCATCGCTATCTCAACAAGGACACGGATGTGTATCTGCGGTGTCGTGCGGCCACGCTGACCGCCGCCCATGCCAGAAGCGTGTACGGTCGCGCCGTGTATGCGCTGTCGCGCCGCCCGACGACGCGGAAAGAACTGTTGCGTTATCCCATTCCGGTCGCGCTGCTCGGCGGGATTCGCGTCCCCGAAGTCGTGAAATAATCGCCCCACGCCGCCTACGCATCGCCTATGGACCGCAGGATCGGTGCGCAAGGACTTTCCTGTAGAATAAGCATTTTCACGCCCTATCACAGTCGTTACTTACCCATCTTGCGCGCGCGCAAAAGTTTCGCAAAACTAATGTAAGCCGCTTATCCGGTGCAATCGTGCGGCAGATTCGTAAAAATCTCCTTTTCGATTCAAGTCGTCGTAGGCTTCGATTGACTGCTCCATAGGGTCAACGTAGAGTTGCGTCGTAAACACCCGTGAAACCGCAGCAGACAACAGACCGACGACGACATTCGCACGACCCCCCGACGTGTGTCTAATCGATTCGGTCGCCCCACGGAACACAAAGGTTGCCCATGCAGGAAATGAATCACTGGCGAATGGACCGCCCTGACGAAGATGTGGCCGATGAGGTTGAGGGGGGCGAGTTGACCCACGCGGAGAACATGGCCGGCTTACCGGTGCGAACCTATTTGCCCGATTCGCTCGTGCCCGGTTATCCGTACCCACTGCTCGTGATGTTTCACGAGCGTGGCGGTAACGAAGAGCAAGTGTTGCGACACGTGCCGCGAATTTCGTCGCAGAACTTCGTGTACCTCAGCCTACGCGGCCCCGAACCGCTCGGCCGCCGTCCGGATGGCAAGCGCGGCTTCGGTTGGGCACACCGCAACGCGGGCTTGCTCAGCGAATACGTCGAACTCGCGGTGGCGCTCGTTCGCCAGACCGTGCAGATTCATTCCGAGCGGGTATACCTCGTCGGCGTGAACGAAGGGGCCGATGCCGCCTACCGGGCCGGGTTCGCGCTGGCTGGGAAAGTCGCCGGGGTGATCGCGCTCAACGGCACCATGCCGCAGCCGAGCCTCGGCAAGCCCGTCTTCCGCTTCGACGACGCCCGCAAGCTCCGCGTCTTCATGGGGCACGGCGTCTCGAACTCCGAAGCGATTCGCCGTCAGACCGACAAGGATTACAAAGTCCTGTACGGTTGCGGTGCAGACGTGCAATATCAGACTTACCCGACCGATCAGGATCTGCACGCGGAGATGTTTCGCGACGTGAACCGCTGGATCGTCGGCAACGTCAACGCCGAGCACGACATGTACGCCGTCCGCGACTGATCGAATAGTAAAACGCAAGTGGCCCCGGTTACGGAACCGGGGCCACTTTCGTTACAAAAATGGAGAACGCCAGATGATGGATCGTCGCTCTGTTCGGCGTGAACGAGTGGTTTTATCGTAAGATAGCTCCTCAAACCAGGAGCCGAAATGGACCCGCTGCTTGCCTCGGATGAATCGCCTGACCCTCATAGTAGACGCGCACAGTTCCGCGCGGCGTGGCCGTGGGTGCTGTGCGTGGTCGGCCTCGATTACCTCAGTTCGCTGGCGTACACCTCGTCGATTGCCTTCACGGCGGCGGGGCGATTGACCCCGCTGGTTACGCTACTCGTCGTTGTCGTCACACTGTTTCTGGCGCTGCCGGTGTACTGGTATATCGCGGGCCGGTCGCCGCACGGTGGCGGTTCGACGGCCTTGCTCGAACGGGCCATTCCCGGCTGGTTCGGCAAGTTTCTCGTCCTCGTGTTACTGGCGTTCGGCGCGGTCGACCTCGTGTTCACCCGCACGTTTTCGGCTGCCGATGCCGCCGAGCATTTCATCCACAATCCGCAACCCGCGTGGCAACATCTTCTGAACGTCGCGACGGTCGAAGGCGAGAAACTGCGTCAGCAACTGCCGCCGAATCTCCGTAGCCGCACCGATGGTTTGTGGAAGCAGCAGACCGTAGTGACCCTGGTCGTGTTAGTCCTCGGCGCGGTGGCGGGGTTGATCTATTTCAAGAAGGGGTACACGCGAAACTTCGTGCGACTTGCCGTGGTTACCGTCGGCATGTACCTCGCGCTCACGCTCGTCGTAATCGTCAACGGAATGCTGTATTTGCAGGCGAATCCGCAACTGGTGGAACAGTGGTGGGCGGACGTATCGACGGGGAACTGGAAGCCAGACGCCGCGCCGAAACCGATGACCGGCTGGCGCGATATTCTCACCGCGTGCGTGCCGTTGTTCCCGTATATGGCGCTCGGTTTGAGCGGATTTGAACTGACGTTGATGGCGATGCCGATCATCCGTGGGAAAGCGAACGACGACCCCGGCCACCCACGTGGCCGCATCCGCAACACGCGACGGTTGCTCGTCGTTGCCGCACTGCTGATGGCGTGCTACTTGCTCGCGTCCGCACTCGTTACCACGATACTCATCCCGCCAAACGCGATGGTTACCGATGGCCAAGCGAAGCACCGTGCGCTCGCCTACCTCGCACACGGCGGCGCGTTGAACGATGGCACCACGGCAGACGCCATCCACCCGGCATTCGGACTGGCGTTTGGCACGATCTACGACATCAGCACGATTGCGATTCTGGCGCTCGCGGGATTGTCCGTCGCAATGACGCTTTCGAGTTGGATTCCACCCTACTTGCAGCGGCTGGGGATGGAGTTCGATTGGTCGGTGCGGTTCGGGGTGCTGGTGTGGTTGTTCGTCGGCGTGAAGCTCGGCGTGACGGTGTATTACGGGGCGGACCTCGACGCGCAACGCGGGGCGTATTTGACATCAGTACTGGCGGTGTTCGCGTTCGCCTCATTCGTCGCCGCCGTCGACGTGTGGCAGAAACGCCGCAGCAAAGGCTGGCGGAAACTGTTCCGCACGCCGTGGATATTCACGTTGGCCACGCTCGTTTTCACCGCAAGCGGCTTGCTGATCGCGATCCAACGACCGGGCGCGATGGTGCTGGCGGTGGCGTTCATTTTGCTGGTACTGGGCATCTCGATGGTCAGCCGGGCGTGGCGTTGCACCGAACTTCGGCACACGGGGTTCGAGTTCGCGGATTCGGAAACACAGCAAGAATGGCAAAAACTGTGTGCCTCCGATTTCCCGATTCTGGTGCCGATTCGCCCCGGTGGCGACACGCTGGAACACAAGGAAATCGAGGTGCGAACGCTGCACCGCATCCCCGCAACGATCCCCGTGATGTTCCTGCAAGCCGATATCGGCGACGCGAGCAATTTCGCCCAGAAACCGCTACTGCGGCTGACGCGGGAGAATGGCCGCGTGCTGATCCATATCTCGAACTGCGTGTCGATACCGCACGCACTCGCCGCCGCCGCCATCGCAATCGGCTCATCGGGTGCGGTGCCGGAAGTCCACTTCGGCTGGTCGGCGGAGAACCCCGTGTCCGCCAACTTGCACTTCGTATTGTTCGGGCACGGCAACGTCCCGTGGCTAGTCTACACGCTCATCCGCGGCTCGAACGTAACCGAAGACCGCAAGCCACGCGTGATCGTGGGGTGAGTGGCGGATTGCGTCGCGTCTCGAAGACTCGCCACGACTGATTTTCGAGGGTATTTGCCCCCCGTCCCATGGTACCACCATGGGCTGAGAGAGCGACCCCTTCAGGGTCGGGTTCTGTTCTTCGGTCCTGAAAGGATCGCTCACGTAGCCCATGGTGATACCATGGGAGGTGGTCGCACCCATTCTCAATTGTGGCGGATTGCGTCGCGTCTCGAAGACTCGCCACGACTGATTTTTGAGGGTATTTGCCCCCGCGCAGGCTAAAGACCTGCGGCTACCAGAATAAGCACCGTGCCGCATGAGAACGCATACATTTCTGTTGCGTGAAGTATATAATTCGCAACGGGGGAGAACCTCATGCCATTACGCGACCACTTTCGACCGCCGGTTTTGAACATCGCTTCCTGGGAAGGTTTCTTTGGTGGATGGCCCACGCTGATGTGCATTCAGTTGAACGAAATTCTCCCCGAAAAGTACGCAGTCGAGCCGCCAAGGCGCTACGCATTCGCTGAATCGGCTACGGTTTCAGCCAGCGGTCGATAAATTCGTATGCGGCTTTTCGCTCCGGCTCTGGCCATTCGTGTCCTGCATCGGGATAAACTGCCTTCAGCTTCTCTGGCACGCCGAGCGCCTGATAGATCGGCTCCAGCTTTGCGATCACGTCTTTCACGCCGGACACTTCAAAGTTGGAATCCTTCATCGGCGACATCGCGAAGAACGCGCGCGGGGCGATTGCCGACACGACATCGTCG
>JAYSKW010001077.1:0-2426 GCA_043726085.1 Limnoglobus sp. | reverse complement strand
GCGAATCGCATCGCGGCCGATGAAGTCGCCTTTGTCCAGTTTCACCGCCCAACCGAGGCCCGCCTGCACGGGGTCGAGCGCGTCGTTCAGTTCGTGGCCGTACAACGGCATTGCGGCTTCCAGGCGTAGCGTATCGCGGGCACCCAGCCCGCACGGCACCGCACCGAGGCGGATGAGATCGTCCCAAAGTGACACCGCATTGTCGTTCGGCACGACGAGTTCAAAACCATCTTCGCCCGTGTATCCCGTTCGACCAATTACGCACGGCAAACCCCGATACGGCACGACTCGGCCGTAATAATTCTTGAGCGCCGTGACGCTGGACGGAAACAGTTCGCCGACCTTCGCAACGGCGTGCGGGCCTTGTACCGCGATCATCGTCGTGTCGGTCGTGTGATCGAGCACCGTGGCATTTCCCGCGTGTTGGCGGAACCACGCCACGATTTTGTCGCGGTTGCTGGCGTTGACGCAGACGCCGAAATGATCGGCGTACCGCGTCACCAAAATATCATCCAACATGCTGCCGCGTTCGTTGCAAACGAGCGAGTAACGCACCTGCCCGACGCTCATGGTGCCGATGGCGTTCGTCGTCGTCGTTTCGAGTAACGACAACGCACCGTCACCGTGAATGCTGAGGCGGCCCATGTGGGAAATATCGAACAACCCCACACCCCCGCGAACCGCTTTGTGCTCGGGAATGACGCCCGCATACTGCACCGGCATCGACCACCCGGCGAACGGCACCATCCGCGCGCCGTGCGAAACGTGCCAATCGAACAACGGAGTGCGCAAATCGGCCATGCCAAATCTCGTAAGTAGGAATACCCACATTATCCGCGACCCCGAACGCTTCGTCTACGTCACCCGTTTCCCGACGCGCGATCACTTTGAAAGAAGATCAGTTCCAGGAAAACAGCAAATTCACTTCCCATCGACGTGGGTGTCGGCCACAATCTGCGGATTCCCCAACTCGGAGTGAGAACGATGCTTGCCATGATGATACTGCCGTTCGCGCTGGCGATTCCTGCGGCGGAGCCGCCGAGTGCCGATGTGCGGATTCACGAATATCTGACGGCGGAAACGAGTCGCTTAAGCGGTCGGTTTCTCGATGGCGCGCAGACCCGTGCGGCGTGGGAAGCGAAACGCCCGCAGCTTCGGCGCGAGTTCCACGAGATGCTCGGGTTGTGGCCGTTGCCTGCGAAGTCTCCCCTCAAAGCGACGATCACCGGGACGCACACGGTGGATGCCGTGACGATTGAAAAGCTGCATTTCCAGAGTGTTCCCGGGCTGTACGTGACGGGCAACCTGTATAAGCCGACGGCGAATGCAAAGAAACTGCCGACGATTCTTTACGTCTGCGGGCACAGCAACCAAGGCCGCGATGGCAACAAGGCGGCGTACCAAAATCACGGGTTGTGGTTCGCCAACAACGGTTACATTTGCCTCATGATCGACACGTTGCAACTCGGCGAAGTCGCGGGCAAACACCACGGGACGTACAATCTCAACCGCTTCTGGTGGCAAAATCGCGGTTACACGCCCGCCGATGTCGAATGCTGGAACGGCATCCGCGCTATCGACTATTTGTGTGCGCGCCCCGATGTCGATGCGGAGAAAATCGGCGTGACGGGCATCAGTGGCGGCGGGGCGACGACGTGTTGGATCGCTGCGACCGACGACCGCGTGAAGGTGGCAGTGCCGGTGTCGGGGATGAGCGACCTCGAAAGTTACGTGAGCCACCGCGTCGTCAACGGCCATTGCGATTGCATGTTTCCGATCAACACGTACCGCTGGGATTGGGCGACGATTCTGGCGATGTTCGCACCGAAGCCGTTGCTGTTTGCGAACTCCGATGCTGACCCGATCTTCCCGATGGATGGCAATCGAAGGGTCATCGCGAAGTTGCGAACGGCGTACGCGATGCTCGGCGCAAAGGACGCGGTCGACGAGTACGTGAGCATCGGCGGGCACGCCTATCGGCCCGATCTCAGGTTGGCGATTTTTCGCTTCTTCGACAAGCACCTGAAGGGCAACATGGGGCCGGTTGCCGATTTTGAATATCCGACGATCCCAGGTGCCTCGCTTCGCGTGTTCCCGAAGGATGAAGATTTGCCGAAAGATGCGATCAACGCCCGCGCCGACGAGTCATTCGTACCGCTCGCAAATGTGGCACTCCCGGAGAAGCCCGAGCAATTCGCCGCTTGGAAAGCAAGACTTTTGAAGGAACTCCACGAGAAATCGTTCCGCGCATTACTGGAGACGAAGCTCGAACTAGAGGTGGGAATGAACGGTAAGCCGAGCGTATTACAATCTCGTAACGGTGCGGATCGGCCAACGAATGTGGTCGTTCACAACCCGTATGGTACAGGCGATGACGCGAGTCAGTTTTGGCGGGATCGCTACCCGAACGACGACATTTTCGCGTA
>JAYSKW010001076.1:0-7418 GCA_043726085.1 Limnoglobus sp. | reverse complement strand
GTCGCGGTTCACGCTCGCGCCGCTCGCCGGTTACACGAACCTGCCGTTCCGGTTGTCGGTTCGCGAAATCGGCGGGATGGGGTTGGCCACGACCGACCTCATCAATGCGCGGGCGATCCTCGAAGGGTTACGCAAGACGATGGAATTGTTGGCCACCGATCCCGCCGATCGGCCGCTTTCGGTGCAGATTTTCGGCGGGAAAGCGGACGAGTTAGCCGGTGCCGCGCGTTGGCTGCAAGATCGCGGCCTCGCGGAAATCATCGACATTAACATGGGTTGCCCCGTACGGAAGGTCGTCGCCGTGGGTGGCGGTTCGTCGCTAATGTGCGACACCGCCGGTGGTACGATCGAACTCGTGCGGAAAGTCGTCGATGCGGTATCGCTTCCCGTCACGGTCAAGATGCGTTTGGGCTGGGACGACGACCAACTGACTGCACCGTATTTCGCGCGCGAATTTGAAAAGATCGGCGTCGCAGCCGTGACGATCCACGGCCGAACCCGCGAACAAGGCTTTAGCGGCAGCGTCAATCGCGATGGGATTCGTCGCGTCGTCGAGGCGGTCGATCGGATGCCGGTCTTCGGCAACGGCGACATTATGAACATCGCCGACGCGGAAACGATGATCCGCGAAACCGGTTGCCATGGCCTCGCCATCGGTCGCGGGGCGCTCGCCAACCCGTGGTTTTTCCGGCAACTCACGAACTGGGTTCACGATGGCGAACCCGGCCCGCGCGGCAGTTATCACGAACGCATCCAGTTCATGCGGTTGCACCTCCAACGCCTCATCGACTGGCGTGGCGGCGAAAAACACGGTTGCATTATGTTCCGCAAAATCGTGACGTGGTACACGAAGGCATTGCGTTTCCCGAAGAAAGTGCAACAAAAACTGGTGATGCTCAACGACCTCAGCGAGTTCGAGTCGATCATTGCGCCGTTCGTCGACAACGGCCCACCCCCCGATTGGAGCGAATGGGATGTCGAGCAATCGCTAGTCACCGTCCCCGATGGACCGATTGCGCATTGGTAAGGTGAGAATCCGCTTTCATTACGAGCCACCGGGCTTAATGCCGGTGGGAGTCTCCCACCGGCATTAAGCCGGTGGCTCGTAAGCAAAATCCCACCGGGATGAACCCCGGTGGCTCGTTGAGAATCTACTTCTTCGCGTGCTCGTCTTTGCTGCCGAGGATGCGCATTCCGTAGAAGCTGCGATGCACGAAGAACATCGAGATCACGAGGAATGTGATCGTCAGGCCGATGGCGAGGTTGCCGTTGTCCTTGTTCTTCTTGAGTTCTTCGGCCAATTCCACAGCGAGTAACCCGAATAGCGTTGTGAACTTGATGATCGGGTTCAGCGCGACGGAGCTCGTGTCCTTGAACGGATCGCCCACGGTGTCGCCGACGACGCAGGCGTCGTGGAGCGGGGTGCCTTTCGCTTTCAGTTCGGTTTCGACGATCTTCTTCGCGTTGTCCCACGCACCGCCCGCGTTCGCCATGAAGATCGCTTGGTACAGGCCGAACAGCGCGATGCTGATCAGGTAGCCGATGAAGAAAAAGCTTTCGAGGAACGCGAAGCCGAGCGTGGCAAAGAACACCGTCAGGAAGATGTTGAACATCCCCTTCTGTGCGTACTGCGTGCAAATCTCGACGACCTTCTTGCTGTCCTCAGTGCTCGCCTTTTTCACCGAATCATCGAGCTTGATGTTCGCTTTGATGAACTCGACCGCACGATACGCCCCCGTCGTCACAGCTTGCATACTCGCACCGGTGAACCAGTAAATCACCGCACCGCCCGCGATCAAGCCGAGCAGGAACGGTGGGTACAAGATCGAGAGTTTATCGAGGTTGATCGCGAGTGCGCGATGCGTTTCGGGGTCAGTCGTCAGGCCCATGATGATGCTGAAAATCATCGTCGTTGCGCCGACGACGGCGGTGCCGATGAGCACCGGTTTCGCGGTCGCTTTGAACGTGTTGCCCGCACCGTCGTTCTTTTCGAGGTTATCTTTCGCGACCTGGAAATCGGCATCGTAGCCGTAGACGGTCTTCAACTCGCTCTTGATGTTCGGCTCTTCTTCGATCGCTGAAAGTTCGTAAACGCTCTGCGCGTTATCGGTAACGGGGCCATAACTATCGACCGCGATCGTCACCGGTCCCATGCCGAGGAACCCGAATGCCACGAGGCCGAACGCGAACACCGCCGTCGTGCCATCGAGCATGATCCCGCCGGGAATCATCTTGCTGATCCAGTACGAGATCGCCATGAGCGCGAGCAACGTCATGCCGATCCAGTAGGCGGAGAAATTCCCTGCGACGAGGCCCGAAAGAATGTTGAGCGACGCACCGCCTTCGCGGGACGATGTCACAACTTCGCGAACGTGCGCGCTTTCGGTACTCGTGAAGATTTTCACCAGTTCGGGGATGATCGCCCCGGCCAGCGTACCGCAGGTAATGATCGTCGACAGTTGCCACCAAACCGACGTCGAGCCACCGAGGTTCGGAATCAGCAAATAGCTCATCGCGTAGGTCGCCACGACGCTGACGATGCTCGTCAACCAGACGAGAAACGTGAGCGGCGCTTCGTAGTTGAAGTCTTTGCTATCGCCATATTTCGCCTTCGCGAGCAGTTCGTTGACGAAGTAACTGACACCCGATGCGATGACCATCATCACTCGCATCATGAAAATCCAGACGAGCAATTGCACTTGGATTTTCGGGTCGCCAACCGCGAGCAGAATGAACGTGATGAGTGCCACCCCCGTGACGCCGTAGGTTTCAAAACCGTCAGCACTCGGCCCCACGCTGTCACCCGCATTGTCGCCCGTACAGTCGGCAATCACGCCGGGGTTCCGCGCATCGTCTTCCTTAATTTTGAAGACGATCTTCATGAGGTCGGCACCGATGTCGGCGATCTTCGTGAAGATACCACCCGCCACCCGCAGCGCAGCCGCACCGAGCGATTCGCCGATGGCGAAGCCGATGAAGCACGGGCCAGCATACTCGCCGGGAACGAACATCAGGATGATGAGCATCAACAACAATTCGACGCTGATGAGCAACATGCCGATGCTGATGCCCGCCTTCAGCGGAATCGCGTAACAGGGGTAGGCTTTGCCACTGAGCGCAGCAAACGCGGTCCGGCTATTCGCAAACGTGTTGACGCGGATACCGAACCATGCGACGCCGTAACTGCCGAGGATACCGACGACGCTGAAGCCGAGAATGACGGCGACGATCTCGAGCGGGAAGCCATCGCGAATGATTCCCGTCGAGGGATCTTTGTACTTCGTGAGGTAGCCGAAATAGAGGCCGATGACGGCCGCGATGAACAGCCAGAGCATCGCGAGGAACTTGCCCTGCGTGATCAGGTACGTCTTGCAGGTTTCGTAAATCAGTTCGGAGACTTCCAACATGCACTTGTGAACGGGCATGTTCTTGAGATCCCGGTACATCATGAGGCCAAAGACCAGCCCCGCCACCGACACGACGAGGCCCACGTAGAGCAAGTCCTTGCCGCCCAGGCTATCGCCGAGGAACTTCGCCGAGTTCAGGTCGGGTAATTTGAGGTCGGCTTCGCCTGCATAACCGATCGCGGGGCTGAAGATCATGGCGAGCACGGTCGCGATCAGTGGTCGCGACAGACGCCGTACAGTCGACAAACGCATCAGTGAATCTCCGAGGATGACGCGACACCGTGGGCCGTACGCGAGGAGAGTCCGGCAAAGGAGCCACCGTCGGTCATTTGTAGAAGTTTGGTAGCTTAACCGACGCTCGAACCGAATACGAGCATTATTCTGGCAATGTCTGAAAAACGCACCCGAAGTATCACAAGCACCGACCGTTAACGAGTGAGTCAAATACTACTACTGATATGTTCTAACACTACGTTGGGTGTTCCGTTCTTCGTGGGCATATCCCGAAAAGTACGGAAGTCGCCCAATGTAGGCCCGTGATTGGGCAGCACAGCCATCTGCAATGCAATCTGAGTAATGTCCAAGTGACTGTATCGCGCAAAGTGAGTAATCTCACAGAGGCGATTATCGTTCGGTGATGAATCGAGCGTCATCATGTATCCAAACGGTGGAAACGCGAATTCTGCCCCGAAAGTCGTGGTGCTTGATTTCACATCGATTATGCCACAGGGTGGAACGTCCCTCAAGGGGCCGGGTGCTATCTGATACACCCAGAAGCGGTACCTCGGGTCCAAGTACCGCTGCTCCTTGTTCAGCACAAAGCGAACAAGCGATGCTTTCTTATCGAGTGTAAATGAGTCGCCGTACCGAGCAAGAAAGATCGTTGCAATCTGCTTGATGACAGGTAGTGGCGAAAGAGTAGCGATGTGAAGGTAAGAAGTAAATCTCTTTGTACAATCGTAAAATTCCATCCCTTGCTTGCACCACGCGGCGAAATAATAGACATACCATCTCGCCGTCTTATGGTTGCACCCCTCACAAATCGAGTTGCGTCCGTACCCCCTCTGAAATGACTTGCCCTTTGGAGATTTGTCGCGACCTGGCCCACGATTCCAGTATTTATCAGCAGCCATATAGAGAACTTTACAGTTGTTAAACGCCGATTCTGGTGGGGTATGCTCAAACGATAACGGCCCCCAGACACTACAGATGTTGCAGAACCCATCAGGCATCTTCTTTGACACTGTGTTTATCCAGATCAATCGCCATAATACTGGTTGTTACATCGCAAGTCTTCAGTCTTCGGATGTATGGCGATTCTGTCATCGTATCAGACAGAATCACAGCTTACATGGATTCTTTCGGCTAAACGGGGCGATGCCATGGAACCGGAGACGATAGATGACGTATTGGCCCTCATCGCGAAGCGGCCGGGAGACGCGGAGTTGTATCAGCAACTCGGAAATTTGTACTCCAAAGCGGACCGGCGGGAGGAGGCCCGCACGGCATATGAACGGTCGCTCGAACTCGATCCGAAGGACGCATTTACGCATCTGTTCCTCGGCATCTCGTTCAGCAGTTCCAAGATGTATCCGGAAGCATTGGCGCGGTTCCACAACGCAATCGTGTTGATGCCCGATCAGGCCGTCGCCTACTGGTGCATGGGGGATAATTATCGGGCACAAGGCATTTATCATTTGGCGCAAAAGTTCTACGAAACCGCCGTCCGCGTCGCCCCGGACGATGAACAGGCCCGCGAGAAACTGGCGGGGTGGCACGAGTGCCGAACGGGAATAACGGACAAGACGTACGCAATGATCGAACTGGCGTTTCGCAACGATCAGGCTGCCACCACGGTATTGTTGGCACCACGTTGGCTCAAGGCCCATCCGGATGATATCTGGGTGACCTTCAAGTATGCCGAGTTGCTGTACCAGATGACGCATTACGATGAGGCCATTCGGGTCTACCTTGATGCGATTGACCGATTTGAGGACCATCGTTGGGGACTATACAACCAGATGGGGCATTTGCATCGCTACCGCGGTGATTATGCTGCCGCGGAACTCTGGTATCAGAAGGCGATTGATGAAAACCTGGATGACGCGGGGAGTTACATTTTTCTGGGGGCTGTCCAGTCCCGGCAAGGCAAGTTGACGCACGCCGAAGCATCGCATCGCAGGGCCACCCAGTGCCAGTACGGGCTGGTCAACGAGGCGTACCACAACCTCGGGCTGGTTCTCCGCGGCCAAGGCCGACTTGCGGAAGCGGCCGACTGCTTCCGCAAGGCAATCGAACTCTGTCCGAAGTACCCGGATGCCATCGAGGCGTTGCAGGACGTCGAAGCCGCCTTGACGTTGACTGCCGCAGACATCGGGTAACGGGATCGGATTGCTTAGCCCAACTCGCCAGCGAGGGTCGCAGCCGTATCACCCACACGAATGCGCGAAGTCAAAAAATCGGAGACGATGCGACGTAAGTCGACTTTTGCATTGTGCTCAACGTGACCGAAAAGTGTCTCCAAGTGTCGTGAGAATGTCGCGTCCGGTCGATTTCATGTCGTGCTCGGTCGATTTTGTGTCGCACTCGGTCGATTTTGTGTCGCACTCGGTCGATTTTCGGACGGTACTTTCCGCGAGCCTCGAATGGAGAGATCTCGACGCAACCCACGATAAGAGTTCGAGATACGGCAAAACCACCCGAAACGAAACTGCCATTTTCGATCTCGAGGAGTCATTTTGAGACGCAAAAATGTCAAAAACACGGTTTTTGGAGCCTCCGCAATTGTGACTTACGTCAATTCTGACAGAGTTATGCGAAACCGCAACGGCGATTCATATCATTTCCCAAGATACGCCCATCACTTTATGGAGAGCAGCGATGACCCCGCTTCAATCGATTGTGGCCGCCGGTACGAAACTCTGGCTCGATTCGGTCGATCCCGTCGAAATCGCAGCGAATCGCGCATTCGGTGCCACCGGCGCAACGTCGAACCCGATCATCATTTCAGAACTCCTGAAAACGGGCCGTTTCGATGCCGACATCGCCGCGTTCGCCAAGCAAGGCCTCGACGACGAAGGTATTGCGTGGGCGATGACCAACCAACTGGTGAAGAATGCACAAGACGTGTTCGTACCGGTCTGGAACGAAACGAAGGGCAACGATGGCTGGGTGAGCTTTGAACTCGATCCGCTCCTCGAAGACGTGGCCCGCAATGTGCCCGTTGCCGAACGCACGAAAAGCTACATCGAACTCGGCAAAAAGTGGTCGGCCGGGCACTGCAACCGCATGATCAAAGTCCCTGCCACACCCGGTGGCCTCGGGTGTATCGAAGAACTCGTCGCTGCCGGTGTTGCGCTCAACGTGACCTTAATTTTCAGCGAACGACAGTACGTCGCCGCCCGCGATGCCTGCGCCCGCGGTGCCGCCCGTGCGAAGGATAAAGCCGCGGTGAAGACCGTGTTCAGTATCTTCGTCAGCCGCGTCGACGTATACACCGAAAAGGCCGTGCCAACGCTGATCCCCGAGGCGCAAGGCTTCGTTGGGATCGTCAACGCGAAACGCATCTGGAAGATGAACAAGGATTATTGGGCGAACAAAGGCTTTGCCCGCGATCAAGAGATGATCTTCGCCAGCACCGGTACGAAGAAGAAAACCGACGATGCGTGGAAGTACGTCGAGGCATTCGCTGGCTCCGACATCGAAACCAACCCACCCGGCACGAATAAGGCCGTTCAGGAGAGCGGGCGAACCTTCACGTCGCACATCAACGAACTGCCACCCGCTAACGTCCTCGCGGACATCGACGCGAAAGTCGACATTACGGCACTCGAAGAGACGCTGATGTCCGAAGGACTAGCGAAATTCGCCGACCCGCACAAGGCGCTGATTCAACTGATCGCCGATAAGCGAGCCGCGTTAACAAAGTAAAGATAACGCAACGACAGATTTGACAGTCGCAAGGGCCGAACTAGGTTACGTTCGGCCCTCGTTCGTTTTGCGAACCATCGT
>JAYSKW010001075.1:0-2453 GCA_043726085.1 Limnoglobus sp. | reverse complement strand
AGTGACCAAGGACATCGTGACCAACACGACGCGGATGGTCTCCGAAACGCAAGTTCGCCAAGTGCCTTACACGGTGAACAAAACGGTGCCAGAAGTCGTTGTGAAGCAAGTGCCGACGACCGTCACCAAGATGGTGCCAACGACCGTCGAGAAGATCGTGCCCGTGACGACCGTTCGCATGGTCAAAGTTGAGACGAAGAAACTCGTCCCGACCCAAGTAACCGAAATGGTGGCCACCGTTGTCACCAAGAAGGTGCCGACGACCGTGACCAAGCAAGTGGCCGTGACCACGACCGTCAAGGTGCCTTACACCACGACGGAGATGGTCGCCACGACTGTGACCAAGAAGGTTCCCGTGACCACCGAGCATAACGTCGTCGTGCGAACCCCACGCTACGTCTCCGCCGATGCTGGCCCTGGCACGGGCCTCGGTGCTTGCGACCTCGGTGGTAGCCGCGTCGGTGCAGGTAGCTGCGGCAGTAACGGTTGTGGGATCGGTAACGTGATCGCCGACGGCAGCCGCCCTCGTCCGGTCCGCGACTTCCTGAGCCGTCTGTTCGGTAGCCGCCTCTGCACGAACCCGTGTGCCGCCCCTGCCGCAAGCTGCGAAAGCAGTTGTGCGACCTCGGCTTCAGGTTGTGCCCTGCCAGCAGCGACGACGGCCGGTGCGGCCCCCGCAACGCTGCCCGCCATCGCCACGACGCCAAAGGTGATGCCAAAGCCTGAGTAAGCAGTCGCTTACAGCGGTCAGCAATCAGCGGTCAGTAACCCGGAAACGGTGTTTGCTGGCCGCTGTTTGCATTTCCGAGCACCTGCGGTACGTTCGTACTAACAACTCACCACTGATAACTGACCACTACTCATCGTGAACAGTAGTGGATAGCGAACAGTTGTTCGTTGACAGTTAGGCTACCCCTGCCGCAGTTCTGCGAGGTTCGCTTCCATTATGCGGATCTGGCTTTCCGCGTCGGCGGCCTGATTCTTCTGGATCGTCAGCACTTCGTGTGGCGCGTTCTTCACGAAGCTATCGTTGCTCAGTTTTGCCAGCGTGCCGCTCAGCGATTTTTGCTTCTCAGCGATCTGCTTTTCGAGTCGCTTGATCTCGGCGGCGGTATCGATCAACCCGACGAGCGACACGTACGCTTCAAATTGATTCGTGACGAAACTGCCCGCTTGTTTCGGCTTCTCGATCGTCGGCCCGCACGTCAGCGAGTTCAACTGCCCGAGCGACTTCACAAAGGCACTCATCGCGTTCAGGTCGTTGGCCACCGGTTCCGCACAACGCACGACGACATCGAGCGTGGCCTTGTCGATCTGGTAGCGATTGCGAAGCTCGCGGATACCGCGCACGAGGTCTTGCATCATCGCGATGCTCGTCTCGGTACTCGCGTCGATCAGCGTTGCCGGGTAGTTCGGCCACGCGGCAATGCACACGCTTTCCTCGGCTACCGTCGGCATCGGGAACCCGCGTTCCGGTGCGGCCTGCCCGAGATATTCCCACAGCGATTCCGCGAGGAATGGCATAACCGGATGAACCAGCCGCAAGATGCCATCGAGTACGCCGACCAGCACCCGCTGGCAGACCGGATCGCTCCGGCGCGACTTGCTCATTTCGATGTACCAGTCGCAGAATTCGCTCCACGCGAACTCGTAAACCAGCTTCGCCACGTCGGCAAACCGGTACGCTTCGAGCGCCGCTGTCACCGCATTGGCCGTCGTCGCCAGCCGCGACACGATCCAACGATCTTCGATCGTCATCGGTTCTGGAAAACCGGCCTCATAGAGGCCAGCTACAAATCCTGTAGCTGGGGTCTGTGACCCCGGTCTTGTAGCTGGGGTCTGTGACCCCGGTCTTGTAGCTGGGGTCTGTGACCCCGGTCTTGCTCCTGGATCGATTGCCCCCGGCGTGTAACCTTCGAGGTTCATTAAAATGAACCTCGTCGCGTTCCAGAGTTTATTCGCGAAGTTTCGCCCGAGGTCGAAGCGATCCGATGCTTGCTTTGCGGTCTTCAACTCGGGGTCTTCGCTCGTCCACGGGCCACCGGGGCGGAACGGCACTTTGCACGCGGGACACGCCAATTTCTTCGTGCGGCCACGCAGGTGTTCGGCCTTCGTTGCTACCAGCGTATCGCAACCCGGGCAGACGTTGAACACCGGCATTCGGCTGTCTTGCGTGTCGCCCGCAATCGCCAGCATTTGATAGCGCAGCGAGTCCGCGCCGTAGCGTTCGATGATGTCGAGCGGGTCGATGCCGTTGCCCGTCGTTTTGCTCATCCGCTCGCCGAACGCATCTTGCAATTGCGGGTGAATATACACATCCGCAAACGGCACTTCGCCCGTGTTGTACACGCCTGTAATCACCATCCGCGCCACCCACAGCGAGATAATATCCCGCGACGTCACGAGCGTATTCGTCGGGTAATATCGCTCGAGGTCCGGCGTCTTCTCGGGCC
>JAYSKW010001074.1:0-1951 GCA_043726085.1 Limnoglobus sp. | reverse complement strand
AGTGAAAATGCATTCGCGTGATGCGCCGTGGGCAAAATCTGCGATACCGTAATTGGCAACGTCGTCGAGACATCGTCGGCACCGCGTCGCCCAAGTATCGACGACCGTGGCACACTCGAAAATTGCTGCACGGAAAGCCGCAACTTGTCGCCAATATTCGACTGTAAGCGCGTCGCGACTTCGTCGGAAATTACTGCGAATGGTTCGCCGTCCTTCCAACCTTTCGGAGCTTCGATGCCAAAAAGTGACATTCCTGTGTCATTCATACCGATGACCGAGATACGCGGTAACTGTATCGCATCGAGGGTGCTCGTCGTCGTCAACGAGCCTTGGAGCATCAGTGCGGGAATGGCCTTGCCGGGTAACCGCGATGCGACATCTTCGCGAAGTAACTTCGCGCTCGTCAGGCTCGCATCGATTCCGTTAAGTTGCTTTTCCGCCTTTGCCCGCAGGCTTCCACGCAAAGAATCGCCGACGAATAGCGCACCTGCAAGTACCGCCGTGCCAATCGCGACGCCGAGCATAACAGCCAGGTTGCCACGCCAGTGGTACGCCAAACTGCGGAGTGGAAGCGAGCGGAGTGTCAGCATGGATGGGGTACCGGGTAAAGCGCAAATTCAAAGATTAAAACTTTAACCGCAGAGGGCGCAGAGTACGCTGAGAAATCAAAAATTGAATTCTTCTCCGCGTACTCTGCGCTCTCCGCGGTTAAAAACTCTTACTTGGTGGTCAAGCGGCCTTCGGCCATCTCGAATCGTCTCGGGAAGGTTCGTGCGAGTTCGGCACTGTGCGTGACGACGATCAGAATCGTGTTCTGTTGACGGTGCATCTCGAAGAGTAATTCGCCGATCGCCTGTGCGTTCTTGTGGTCGAGGTTACCCGTCGGTTCGTCGGCTAACAGTAGCGGGGGCTTCTGTACAAGGGCACGGGCGATGGCCACTCGTTGGCGTTCGCCGCCGGATAGCTCTGCGGGACGATAATCGAGACGATCCGCGAGGCCAACACGGGTCAACAGTTCGCGTGCGTTATGTTCGATGTCGGACCGCGAAACTTCGCTTTGTATCAGTGTGGGGATGAGCACGTTTTCGAGGACGGTGAATTGCGGTAACAGGTGGTGATCCTGAAACACGAAGCCGACTTTCCGGTTGCGGAACGCGGCAATTTGCACTTCGGACAGCGTGAATGGATTCTGGCCATCGAGTTCCATCGTGCCCGAAGTCGGGCGATCCAGCGCCCCGAGAATGTGTAACAACGTGCTTTTCCCGGAGCCGGAAGGGCCGGTGATCGCGACCGCGTCGCCGGGCTTTAACTCGAACGACACGCCGGAAAGCACGGGTAGGGTGCCGCTCCGGGTGAAGTATTCTTTGTGTAAATTCGTCGCAATCAGCGGCATCATCACCCTTTCGAGAAGGCACCGGGCGGGCGGGGAACATCGGCGGTCAGTGCGAGTGTGCCGAGGCCGTAGAAGGTATATTCGACGTCGGGTCTTTCATCCCAGAGGCCGCCGATAAAGCCGCCGCGCGGCAGTTCGCACGAATCGGCGTAGTCGCGAATAGCGGCCAAATTCAGCTTCTTCTCCTGACCGAGTTGGAACAGCGTCCACGATGCGGTGAACGTCGAAAGCAGGTCGGCGGCAGGGATGCGGTCGTTCGCGCGGAACCCGCCTTCAAATGGCGACGGCAATGCGGCAAGGAAATCGCTGACCGTCGCCGTCGCTTCTGGCGTCATTGCGTTAGCGATTTGCAACAGCCCCACGCCCGCCGCCGTCGGGTTCGCGCCGCTGCGTTTCATCGGTGCAATTTCGACGTAGCCCCCATCGGGCCGACGTCGCGAATTCACGAAGGCGACGACGTTTTCGATGTTCGGAATCGGCCGATCCAGTAGTTGCAAACAGAGCGCGACGAGGAAGCTGGTGTACGTGCTGCCCGCGGGGGCACCGGGCACTTTCCCG